>CAYMOD010000007.1:0-17623 GCA_964391945.1 uncultured Rhodobacterales bacterium
ATCAACGTCTCCGGCCACCGGATGGGCACGGCCGAGGTCGAGAGCGCGCTCGTGGCGCATCCGAAGGTCGCCGAGGCCGCGGTCGTCGGCTACCCGCACGAGGTCAAGGGCCAGGGCATCTACGCCTACGTGACCCTCAACAACGGTGAGGAATACACCGAGGAGTTGCGCAAGGAACTCTCCGACTGGGTGCGCAAGGAGATCGGGCCGATCGCCAGGCCCGACCTCATCCAGTGGGCGTCGGGCCTGCCGAAGACGCGATCGGGCAAGATCATGCGCCGCATCTTGCGCAAGATAGCGGAAAACGATTATGGGGCACTCGGGGACACCTCCACTCTCGCCGATCCGGGGGTGGTGGATGATCTGATCGAGAACCGCATGAACCGCAGCTGACGGCCGCGGCGAAGAAGGAGAGCGGCGATGGCGATGCGGAACCTGATGACACTGGCGGGCTTCGGCCTGATCGCGTCGCTCGGCGCCTGCGCAGAGGGCGACGAAGACGGGGTCGAGACCGCGGCGCTCGGCGGCAATGACTGCGGCGCGGAAGCGATGCAGGGGCTTGTCGGCTCGTCGATCGGCGCGCTTGATGCGTCGTCGCTCCCCGCGGACCGGCGGGTGATCTTCCCCGGCATGGCGGTGACGCAGGAGTATCGTTTCAGCCGGCTCAACGTCGAGGTCAGCGCGGACGACACGATCGCGCGGATCTACTGCGGCTAGAGCGATTTCGAAACAGGGGAACCCCTCCTGCTGACCCGGAAATCGCGACCCGTGAGCAAGATGGAGCGCCCGGCCCGGTTGCATCGGACCGGGCGCTCTAACGGTCCCGCGTCGTCTTCGTCGTCTTCGGGCGGCGCGCGAGAACCGCGAGGGGAACGAGGCCGAGCGGTGCCAGGAACGCGATGGCGGCGCCGAGGCCGACCGCACTCGCGAGGCCGCCGATCAGCGGTGGCGCGATCAGGAAGGCGCTGAAACCGATCAGCGTCAGCGTCGCGATGTTCTGCTCCGGCCGGCGCCCCGGCATGGGCGCGGCGAGCGAAAGCGCCAGCGGATAGATGTTGCCGGTGCCGAAGCCGGCGAGCGCGGCAAAGGCGAGCGCGGTCCCGGTCGAGGGCGCCAGCGCGAAGCCGAGGACGCCTCCCCCCATCAGGAATCCCGACCCGACGAGGACCGGTTTCGGCCCGGCGATCTCGGCGGCGCGATCGCCGAGGAGGCGGGCGCCTGCCTCCGAGAGGGCGAAGACGGAGAGGGCAAGCCCGGCGACGAAGGGTGCCGCCGCCCGTTCCTGCCGCAGGAAGAGCGCCGACCATTCCATCATCGTCCCCTCGATGAGCAGCGCGCCGGCCGGCAGCAGCGAGAGTGCGAGCAGTGCCGCGGTCGGCCAGACATGGCCGCCGCCACCCGGATCGCGGTTCATGGCGTCGTCGGGGATGAGGTGCAACGTCGCCCACACCGTGCCGAGGACGAAGAGCGGCTGGAGCAGGAGTTGCTGCGCGAGGAGGGTGAAGCCCCATTGCGCGAAGGCGCCGCCGACCGCGCCGCCGGCGACGGCGCCGAGCGACCAGAAGGCATGGCAGCGGGTCATCAGCCTGCGGCCGAGGACGCGTTCGAACTGGCTCGCCTTCGCATTCATCGAGACCTCGATCAGCGCGACCACGAAACCCGCGACGAAGAGGGTGAGAAAGAGCGTCACGGGGCCGGTGGCGAGGCCGGGGCCGATCATCGCCAGCAGGAAGCCGGTGCCCGAGACGAGGACGCTGCGCCGCAGCCCGAGCCGGGCGATCACCGGTGCGACGGCGAGGAAGCCGGTCATGGTCCCCGCCGGCAGGCCGAACAGGCAGAAGGCGAGCGTCAGGATGTCGAGGTCGAGCGCCGCCTTGACGTCGGGAATGCGCGGAAACCACGTCGCGAGGCCGATCGCGTTGAGGGCATAGACGGTCTGGAGCGCGAGGAGGCGGGGGGCGAACATCGGGACATGGGAAACGGGACAGGGGAAGGTGAAACCTGCCGCGGCTCCTCTGACACAGGTGCCGCCCGGGGGGAAGGGCGGGCGGCGCCGATGGCGGGGACCTTCGCGGTCCGGGGCAAGCTTTCCAGGTTGACGGCAAACGCCTCGCGGCTTAACTGGCCCTCGTCGCTTCGGGCAGACGCGCCCGAACGCCGCTGGAGGGGTGGCAGAGCGGTCAAATGCAACGGACTGTAAATCCGTCGGGGCAACCCTACGCTGGTTCGAATCCAGCCCCCTCCACCAAGGCCTCGGCGGGAGCCACCGTCTTCCGGTTTGCAGCGTGCCGGAGCGGGTTTGCACTCCTTGTCTCCTGTCCGCTCCCCGAATAGTCGCGCCAGGACCGCGTCCGCAGCGCGCGGATCAAGGCGCGCATAGCGGTCGAACACCTCGCCAGCGGCGCGCGTTGATCATCCCATGCAGCCGGCGGGTTCGCCCAGCGGGCACCTGACGGCGCAGAGCCGCGTTGCCGCCGTCCGCCGCGTGTCGGAAGGGCGCGCCTCTTCGCGGACGCCAGAGCGATTTCAAGGCAGGTGAACTCACCTGCTGACCCGGAAATCGCGACCAGTCAGCAAGACAGAGCGCCCGGTCCGATGCAGTCGGATCGGAAAAGCGCTCCAGCCTTCCGGGCGGGTTTCCTGATCTCCTTCGATGGATGATCCCGCTTCCCCGTCTGGTCGCACCACGTGCGCATGGCGGTGCCGAGGCCGTTCGGGAGGGCACGACGCCCGAAACTGGCTCCGCTTCTGTTTCGCTGGGGGCGGAAAGGCAGCGACGCGGCCGGGGACCGGCCCAGGAAGCAGATGTCGGGCTTCCGGCGGGTTCGGGGTCTCATTCCTGTGGCGGTCCGGCAGCGGTTCATGACAATCAACAAGGGGAAAGAGGCGGAGCGGCGCGGGCTGGGGAAATCCCGATGACTGACTGGCTCATGCGCAAAGGCTTCGATCGGGCGCGGCTGCGTTTTGCTTTCCGCACCGCGCTGGCGTGCTGGCTGGCGGTGATGTTGGCCTGGCTGATGGGGCTCGAACACCCGCAATGGTCGGGGATGTCGGTCTGGGCCGCGTCCCAGCCCCTGCGCGGGCAACTGCTGGAAAAGAGCTTCTTCCGGTTTGCCGGCACGCTCAGCGGCACGATCGTCGGCGTGTTCCTCGTCGTCGGGATGCAGATTCATCCCGCACTTCTGGTGGCAGGGCTGGCGTTCTGGATCGGAGGCTGCACCTGGCTCGGCAATCTGCAACGGGGCCTGGTCGCCTACGGAACCGTGCTGGCGGGGTATTCGGCCTCGATGGTGGCGCTCCTCGACACGGCGCATCCCGATCGGGTGCTCCATCTGGGTGCCGATCGGCTGGCGACTGTCCTGACCGGGGTCGTCGTCGCGACGCTGGTTGGCTATTTCTTCGCCCGCCGCACCGATGAGGCCGATCTGCGCGGCAGGATTCGCCGCCTGCTTGCCGATCTCCTGCGCCATCTCGCCGATCCGGATCCGGCGCCACACGATGGCAGACGATACCTGTCCGGTCTTGCCGCCATCGAGGATGGCCTCGATCCGCACGCCGCAGGCTCGGTGCGGTCGCGCCGGGAGATACGCGCGACGCGGGGCGTCCTGCTGGCGGTGGTACCCTTGCTGCTCCGGAGCGACTACAGAAGCCCCCTTCCTCCCGCGACGGCCGCGCGCCTCGTCTCCGCGGCCGCGGCGCTGGAACGTGATGATCTGACCGCGGCCGAAGAACTGCTCGAAGAACTGCTGGAGGCCGATGATACGCCGGAACTCCGCGACGTCCTGGGCGGGCTTGCCGCGGCACTCCGGTCCTGGGCTGCGGCCCTCACGCCGGGTCCTGCGAAGGCGGCAAGGCTCAAGGCGCCGCCGGTCGTTCTCCACCGCGACTGGATCGGCGCCCGCGAGGCCGGGGTGCGGGCGGGCGGCGCCATGCTGCTGTTCGGCGGGATCTGGCTCGCTACCGGGTGGGAGGCGGGCGCGTTCATGCTGCTCGGTCTTTCGGTGATGATCTCGCTGTTCTCCACGTTCGAGAGCCCCGCGATCACGATGCGTCATGTCTTTGCCGGGCAGGCGCTGGGCGTGGTCGCCGCCCTGATCTGCCGCTGGCTGGTCTGGCCGGGCGCGGCGGGGGAGGCGGAGCAGATCCTGCTGATGTTTCCCTTCATCATGCTCGGGCCGCTGCTTGTCGCGCATCGGCGGACCGTCATTGCCGCCACCGATTTCAACATGATCTTCCTGCTGCTGTCGCAGCCGCGCTTTCCGCTGACCGGAGATATCGGGGAATCACTCGTGCTGGGGCTTGCGGTTCTGGCGGGGCCGCTCACGGCATGGGCTGGCTACCTCCTGGTCTTCCCGATCAATCTCCAGCGCCGGCAGCAGCATCTGATGGCGATGATGCGCCGGGATCTGGCGCGCATCGCCAGTACACCCCAGGCCCTTGCCCACCGCCCGATATGGCAGGCGCGGATCTATCACCGCGTGCTCCGGCTGACGCGGATTTCGGAACGTCTGGCGCGGGCCGAGGAAAGGGCCTTCACGACCAACCGCGCGGTTCTCCTGCTCGCGCAGGCCGCGCTGCGCTGTCACGAGCTTCTCGGCTCGGCCGGGACGCCGCGCGCGACCGGCAAGGCGGCGAAGCTCATGCTGGCCCGTCTGGCCCGCATCGGCATCGACCCCGAGGGCGCCGCCGCGACCTTCCGCCGCTCGGCGCGACGACTGGAGAAGGAGGACGCCCGGCTCATGCGGCAGGCAGCGGATGCTGTCGCGGAGATCGTCTAGAGCACTTTCGAAACAGGTGGGCCCGGCTGCTGACCCGGAAATCGCGACCGGTCAGCAAGACGGAGCGCCCGGGGTCCGATGCGATCGGATCGGAAAGCCCTTCGGCAGGATCGCCGGAACGACATCCGGAACTGGTCCGGCATGGAGCCGCATGCGGCTTCCGGATGATCAGATCGGATTGGCCCTGTCCGGCGCCCGGGCGGCTCAAGCTGCGAGGAGTGTCCGGGAGCTTCCGTGGCTGCGGCAGGGTCGGCTTTGGCCGCCTCGGTTCCAGGCAGCAGCCACCCGCCGGCATGGGATGGTATCAGTGGCAAAGCCGGGCGGGTCTGACCCGTCGTGCGGTGCGGGTGGCGCATTTCCGGAGGCCACCCGTCATGCGGGAGCACAACATCAAGCTGCTCACTCCGCCTCGACTGGCGACGGAGAGACGGGCATTTCGTCCTGGTGGCGGCGATCCGCCTCTGTCGGAGCGGCCGGTCCGGGGGCGCTGTCGTCTTCCGGCTTCCGGTCGCGCGGTCCCGAGCCCCATTCCGAGATGCGCTGGATGATCGCGAAGAGCGGGGGGATCACGAAGAGGCCGATCGTCGTCGCGCCGATCATGCCGCCGACCACGGTCACGCCCACCGAGTTGCCGGCGCCGGCGCCGGCGCCGGTCGCGAGCGCAAGCGGCAGCACGCCGAAGATGAGGGCGAGCGCCGTCATGACCACCGCGCGGAAGCGCTGCTCGGCACCGAGGCGCGCAGCCCTGGCGATGGAGTGGCCCTCATCGTGCCGCTCCTTGGCGAACTCGACGACGAGGATGGCGTTCTTGGAGGCGATGCCGATCAGGAGGACGATGCCGATCTGCGCATAGATGCTGTTCTGCAGGCCGACGAGCGCCAGCGCCGCCGCTGCGCCGAACGCCGCCGCCCCGAGCGACAGGATGACGGAGAAGGGCAGCATCCAGCTCTCGTACTGGGCGACGAGGAACAGGAAGGCGAAGAGCAACGCCAGCGCGAAGATGATCGGCGCCTGCCCGCCCGCCTGCTGTTCCTGGTAGGAGAGACCCGACCACTCGTAGCCATAGCCCTCGGGCAGCGTCTCGGCTGCGACCCGCTCCACCGCGTCCATGGCGAGGCCGGAACTGCCCCCGGGGGCGGGCTGGCCGTTGATCTGCGCCGACGCCCAGAGATTGTAGCGGGAGATGACCTCAGGCCCGAGGACGATCATGGTCGAGGCGAGGTTGCGAAGCGGCACCAGCGCCCCGGTGTTGCTCCGCACGTCGAGGTTCACCAGGTCCTCGACCGTGTCCCGGGCCTCGGCCTCGGCCTGGAGGTTCACCTGGAAGACGCGGCCCCCGAGCGTGAAGTCGTTGACGTAGCGGCTGCCGAAAAACGAGCCGACCGTCGAGTAGACATCGGCGACGGTAACGCCGAGAGTTGCGGCGCGGGTGCGGTCGACATCGACGAAGATCTGTGGCACGTCCGCGCTGAAGGTCGTCGACAGGCCGCCGATCTCGGGCGCCTGGTTGGCTTCGGCGATGAAGGACCGCGCCACCTGCGCGATCTCCTCCGGAGGCTGTCCCTGGAGCGCCTGCAGGCGGAGGTCGAGGCCGCCGACCGCGCCCACGCCGGGAATGGCGGGCGGCGCGAAGACCGCGATGTTGGCGCCCGGGACCGCCGCGAACTGCGCCCGCAGGGTGGCGAGGATGCTCTCGATCTGGAGCTCGGGCTCGGTTCGCACATCCCAGGGCGCAAGGCTCGCCACGATCATGCCGCCGCTCGGAGTGAGCGAGCCCTGCAGGATGCTGAAACCGGCGACCGAGAGCACCTGCTCGACGCCTTCGGTGGCCAGCAGCGTCTCCTCGGCCCGCGCGATGATGTCGCTCGTGCGGTCGAGCGAGGAGGCCTCGGGGAGCTGAATGTCGACGAAGAGCGCGCCCTGGTCCTCGTCCGGCAGCAGCGTCGCGGGCAATGTCGTGAACAGCCAGTACGCGCCGCCGAAGCTCGCCAGGAGGAGCGCCAGCGGAATGATCCACACCCGGACGAGAAAGCCGATGATGCTGCCATAGCCGTCGCGCACCTTGTCGACGCCGCGCGCGAACCAACCGAGCGGCCCGCGCCTGTACCCCCGTTTCGGCGTTCGCATGAGCAGCGACGCGAGCGCCGGGCTGAGCGTCAGCGCGACGACGGCGGAGAAGAAGATGCCCGAGGAGAGCACGACTGCGAACTGGCGATAAAGCTGGCCGTTGATGCCAGGCAGGAAGGCCGTCGGCGTCACCACCGCCAGCAGCACCAGGGTGGTGGAGATGATCGGGCCGGTGATCTGCCCCATCGCCTTGCGGGTCGCGCTGACCGTGTCGATCTCCGGATCGTCCTCCATGACGTGCTGGACGTTCTCGACGACGAGGATCGCGTCGTCGACGACGATTCCGATCGCGAGCACCATCGCCAGGAGCGAGATGATGTTTATCGAATAGCCGAGCGCGTAGAGGGCGAGCATCGCCCCGAGCAGCGAGACCGGGATCGCCACGGCGGCGACCAGCGTCGCGCGCCAGTCCTGAAGGAAGAGGAACGTGATCACGAGGACGATCAGGAAGGCTTCCATGAAGATCGTCAGGATCAGGTCGATGCTGGCCCGCACGAATTCCGTCGCGTCGTAGACGATCTCGTATTCCATGCCTTCGGGGAATCCCGCCGAAAGCTGTTCCAGCTGCGCCTGGACCGTGTCGGCGGTGGCGATCGCGTTGGCGCCGGGCGCCTGGTTGACCTGCATCATCGCCGCCTCGAAGCCGCCGAGCGTGGCCTCCGCCGCGTAAGTCTGCGCTCCGAGCTCGACGCGCGCGACATCGTTCAGCCGGACGATCGCGCCGTCGGCGCCGGTGCGCAGGACGATCCGGGCGAACTGCTCGGGATCCTCGAGCCGGCCCTGCGCAACCAGCGTGTACTGCACGTCCGTGCCCTCGGGCGCGGGAGGCCCGCCCACCTCCCCGAGCGAGGCCTGGATGTTCTGGGCCTGGATCGCCGCGGCGACGTCGTCGGGCGTCATCCCCAGCGCATCGAGCCGCTCGGGATCCATCCAGACGCGCATCGAATATTCGGACGCGCCGATGATGCTGGCCTCGCCCACCCCCGACACGCGCGAAATCGTGTCGACCACCTGGGTGGTGAGGAAGTTCGCGATCTCGATATTGCTCATCGAGCCGTCCGGCGAGTAGAAGCCGATCGCGAACAGGAAGTCCGGAGAACTCGAGAACACCGATACGCCCTGTTCCGCGACCTCCGTGGGGAGTTGCGAGATCGCGAGCTGCGCCCGGTTGTTGACGTTCACCTGGGCGATATCGGTGTCGGTGCCGATCTCGAAGGTGATCGAGAGATTGTACGTGCCGGCATTCGAGCTTGTCGAGGACATGTAGATCATGTCCTCGACACCGTTGATCGCGGTCTCGAGCGGGCTGCCGACGACGTCGGCGATCACTTCGGCGCTGGCGCCCGGATAGGTCGCCGAGACGTTCACGGTGGGCGGCGTGATGTTCGGATACTGCTGCACCGGCAGCGCGTTCAGGGCGATCAGGCCGACCATCGAGATGACGATGGAGATCACCATCGCCAGCCGGGTGCGGCTGATGAAGAGCCCGGAGATCAACGCGGTTCTCCGACCGGGTCGGCCTGCGACGGCTGGACGGACATCCCCTCGGCGAGCCGCTGGATGCCCTGCACGACCACGGATTCGCCGCCCGAGAGCCCCTCGGTCACGGCCCAGCCGCGGCCGACGCGCGAACCGGTCTCGATCCGGCGCTGCGAGACCGTGTCATCCGCCTCGAGGAGATAGACGTAGCGTCCCTCGCTGTCCTGCAGCACCGCGGTCTGGGGCACGATGGGCAGTTCGGGCGGCTCGGCCTCGTCGACGTAGAGGGTGACGAACTGGCCCGGAACCAGGAGATGGTCCGGATTTGGAAAGATGGTCCTGACCGCGATCGTCCCGGTCTGGGGGTCGACCTCGCTCGCGACATACTCGACCGTGCCGTCGTGACCGTATGTCGTGCCGTTCGGAAGCCGCAGCGTGAAGCTGAGCGCGTCGGCATCCGGCATCGTCCCGCCCGCGTCCTGGCGAAGGGTGACGAGCAGGCCTTCGGGGATCGAGAACACCACCCTGACGGGCTCGAGTTGTACGATACGGGCGAGCGCGCCCGACTCGGGGCCGACGAGATTGCCGACGGTGAGCGCCGCACGCCCGATCTTGCCGGGGATCGGGGCCTCGATCCTTGTATAGGAGAGGTCGAGTTCGGCCCGGGTCAGGGCGGCCCGGGCGGCTTCGACCGCGGCGATGGCCCCCTCGTGGGTGGCCTGAGCCTGATCCACGGCGACCTGTGCCGCGACGTCGCGCTCGATCAGTTCCCGGACCCGGGCGAGTTCGCGCTCCGCCCGCATGCGGTCCGCCTCGGCGCCGGCGAGCTGGGCGCGTGCCGATGCAACCGCTGCTTCGTAAAGCTCGGGCTCGATCTCGAACAGGAGATCGCCGCTCTCGACATGCTGCCCGGCCTCGAAGGCGATCGACTGGATGAAACCCTGCACCCGGGCGCGGATATCGACGGCTTCGATTGCTTCGACGCGCCCGGTGAAGGCTTCCGGATCCTCCACCGGCTGCACCGTGACCTCTTCCACCACCACCGCCGGTGCCGGGGCTTGCGCGGCCTGTTCCTGACCGGCGACCGGTACCGACAGCGCCAGCAGCGCGGCCAGCATTCGCATCACGCCGGGGACCATGGTTCTCGTCATCGGAATCGCGTACCTTTCCCGCCGCTTGGCGGCAGTATGAAGCGGGAAACGCGCAGAGGCTACCCCGAATGCCAGCAGATTTGCGAGGAAACGAGCAAGGGCGGACAAGGCTGGTGCCATGGAAGGAATGCAGCGCTATCGCCGATGCGCAGGCCCCGTGAACGTGAAGCTGCCTTGTCGGGGTCCCGGAACTCGTGTCGCCCGGCGGAGTTGGGGCGCAGGTCCTGATGGAGCAGAAGCGATGGCCAGGAATCCGATTCCGAAGAAGATTGCCGGCGTGAAAATTCCGAAGCGGCTCCGCAAGTCGAAAGTGCTGAAGAACGCCCTGAAGAGTCCGATGGGCCGCGAGATTCTGGCCAGCGCCGTGATTGCGGGAGCGTCTGCGGCAGCTGCGGCGCTGGTCCGGCATCGGGATGAAGCCGGCCATGCGGCTGCTTCAGGCAGCCGCACTGCGCGGACAGGAGTAAACTCCCTCACCGATGCCGTGCGCGAGGCAACGGATGCGATCGTTGGTGTCGTCGCGGACGCGCTCCGCTCCGTCAGCCCGGATGGGCGTCGTGGAGCACCGCCTGACGATCCGAAGCCGCCTCGGCCCGAGGGACGCGCCGCGGCAGAGACTGCGGCAGAGACTGCGGCAAAGACGGCTGCGGCAGAGATCGAGGGCGAGGCGCGAAAGCACTGACCGTGCCGCTTCCGGCCGCGGACCGACGACGCTCGGCGGGCTTCTTCGGCCGCGGCGCGGTGGTTTTCTCCGGGCCTGGAGCGATCTCCGGAAGGGGATCGCCGTCGGTGGATGACCAGTTCCTGCTTCTGGACAGAAGCGTGGAGAAGCCGAAGACCTCCGTCGGACAGGAATCGATGCAGGCGCCACAGCTGATGCAATCGCCCGACAACACCAGCCGGGTGCCGTTTCCCTTCAGCGCCGGCGTGATGATGTGCGGTTCGGGACAGACGTTGAAACAGGCGGCGCAGTTGGTGCAGTCCTCGCGCCGCTTCGCCGCCACCCGTACGAGCGAGCCCTTGCCGACGAGGCCGTAGAAGGCGCCGACCGGGCAGAGATGGCTGCACCAGGCGCGGCGGGAGACGAACAGGTCGAGGAGGAACACGGCCAGGATGATGATCCAGCCGAAGCCGATGCCGGAGATCAGCCCGCGCTGCAGCGTGCTCACCGGATTGACGAATTCCCAGGCGATCGTTCCGCTAAGGACCGACGCGGCCAGCGTTCCGAGCAGGATGTAGATCCGTGTGCTCCGGTCGAGTTTCCGGTCCCGCGTCAGCCCGGTCTTCTCCCTGAGCCAGAAGGCGAAGTCGGTGACGATATTGACCGGGCAGATCCAGCCGCAATAAGCGCGCCCGCCGACGATCAGGTAGAGCGCGACGATGATGGCGGCGCCGATGAGGGCCGGGACCGCGATCTCCATGCCTGCGACCAGAGACTGGAGCAGGATATAGGGATCGCTGAACGGGACCGTGCCGAGCAGCTCGCTCGAGGCGAAGTTGCCGTGCACGATCCAGTAGCCGAGCATCGGACCGGCCATGAAGACCGCGAGGGCGCCGATCTGGCTCGCGCGGCGAAGGAGCCACCATTTATGCGCCCGCAGCAGGCCCTTCGCGGCGATTCCCTGATGCCGCCCCTGCGCCGTGATCGTGTAACGCATCACCAGCGCCCCGCGTCGTTGACGCCGGTACGGCCAAGGCCGAGGTCGCGCGGCAGGACGCGGATCGCGGCATGGTCGAGGACGCAGTGTTTCTCGCAGGTGCCGCAGCCGGTGCAGGCATCGGAATGGACGACCGGGAACTCGACCCTCCGCCCGTTGACCTCGCCCGGTTCGAGCGTGATCGCCTCGTCGCGGATCGGGCAGACCCGGTAGCAGATGCCGCAGGTGATGCCCCGGTAATTGAGGCAGGTCTCATGCCCGACGACGACCGCCACCCCCATGTCGGCGTCGCGGATACTCTCGATGTCGCGGTCGAGCGCGCCGGTGGGACAGGCCCTGGCGCAGGGTATGTCCTTGCACATGAAGCAGGGCGTCTCGCGCGCGGTGAAGAAAGGCGTACCGAGCGGCGCCTCGTCGCCGAGGGTCGCAAGTTCGAGCGTATCGAAGGGACAGGCCTGCACGCAGAGTCCGCAGCGGACGCATTTCGACAGGAAATCGTCTTCCGCCAGCGCCCCGGGCGGCCGCAGGGCGCGCGCATCGGCCCGCCCGGTGGCCGCCACATAGGCCGCGAGGGACCCGCCGGCGAGGCATGCGACGCCGGCTGCCTTCGCGGTGTCCGTGAGAACCTGACGCCGCGTGATCTTGCGTGACGCACCCATTCGTCACCTCCTGGAATTCAGGACCCCCTCGAGCCGTCCCCTCAGCTCTCGGGCTCCGCCGACCGGCTACGGGCGGCATGCTCCGTCTCGCTCCGGTCCAATAAATGTTGGAAACGCGCATCGGTCAGCGTTTCAAGAAAGGCGATCAGCGCATCCACCCGCGCATTGTCGAGCGCGAGCCCGGATTCCAGCTCCTTGAGGGAGAGGTTCTCCGCGACTTCCGGATCGCCCCAGGGCTCGCCGGTTTCCGGATTGATCTGGGCGCTCGCCGCTCGACTCGTGTACTTGTTGTAGAACATGATCGCGGTGCGCAGTTCCTCGAACACGCCGTTATGCATGTAGGGAGCGGTGACCGCGATGTTGCGGAGCGTCGGCACCCTGAACCTGCCGTCCTGCTGCGGATCGTCGATGCCCTCGCGCGCGAGAAGCCCGTGATCGACATGCTCCGGCGGCAGGCCGTTCGTGGCCCGCGCGGCCTCGTTCACCGGCACGCCGATATTGTGATATTCGTAGCTGGTGAAGGTCTCGGTGGCGGCCTTGTCGCGCAGCATGTGACAAAGCTGACAGTTCCAGCTCAGGAACACGCTGCGTCCGAAGGATTCCTGCGCCGTGAACGTATCCTCGCCACGCAGGACGCGGTCGTATTTGGAATCGAAGGTGGAGAAGATCGGGCTGCTCTGGTAGGCGGCGAGGGCGCTCGCGCCCGCGTCGAAGGCGGTGTCGGGATCGTCGAAGACATCCTCACCGAACAGGCGCTCGAATTGCGCGACGTAATCGGGGGATTCGAGGACTCGTGCCACGACATCCTCACTCGAGGTCATGCCCATCTCGACCGGGTTGAGCATCGGCTGCCCGGCCTGGGCCCGAAGGTCATCGGCGCGGCCGTCCCAGAACTGCCCGCCGCGATAGTTGCCGGCGCCATCCTCATGGAAAGGCGGAATCAGACTGGCGTAGGTGAGGGTCGGGGTATTGCGGTCGCCGTGCGATTCGCCGTCGTCCCCGATCGAAACGGCGCCGCCCACCTTCCCCTTGCGCGGATCCGAGAATGCCTGCGCGGGATCATGGCAGGTGGCGCAGGACTGGGTCCGGTTCTGCGAGAAATTCGTGTCGAAGAACAGTTGCTCGCCAAGGGCGGTCAGGGCTGCCTCGTGCTCCGGGGCAGGTGACACTTCCGTCTCGGCGAGGCCGGGCGCGACCGCAAGCCCTGCCGCCGTGACCAGACCGGCCGCGGTGATCAGTGGGATCATGGTGCGTCGATTGAAAGACAAAGCGTTCCTCCGGATTGCGGTATTTCAGCCGGCAGCCTGCAGGGACCGCTCCAACCCTGCCGCCGCGCGCCGCCGCATTTCTGCCCCAAGAAGCTGATGGGCGGCGAAATCTGCGAGATTGGCGACAACGCCACGCCGTTGCGCCTCCTCCCGGTCCGTCGCCGCGGCGCGAAGGAGCTTCGGCCCGGCGAAGAGTGCATCCTGTTCGGGGCGCAGGAAATCCACGAGTTCAGCAAGCGTCTTCCCGGCCAGCGTCGGCGCGAAATCCATCGCCCCGGCGTGAATCAGCATTTCCTGCGTCACCGCGAACGCGTCGCGGACCTCGGCGCTCACCGGCCCGGACGGGTCCGCCCCGTGCGCGAGAATCGCGTAGGCGCAGAGGAGGCGGTAGTTCGCATCCGGCGCGTTGCGGGTCCGCTTGTAGAGGGAGGCGAGCGGACGGAGATCATCCGGCAGCGGCTCCGCCTCGTCATAGGTAATGGCGAGCGCGCTCGGGCGGAAGGGGGTGCACCGCCACCGGGCGCCATGCGCCATGTCGGCGACCCGCCAGCCGATGATGTCCATTCCGCGCCCGGTCTCGAGGACGAATCGCTCGAGCCGACGCTCGAGATCCTCGTGGGCGAGCCGCAGGGCCTCCCGCGGATCTCCCGCGGCAAGCTGGTAAAGGACCTCCGCGAGCTTGCCGGCGTCATTGCCGTAGAAACCGACTTCGGCCGGGGCGCCGCCGAGTTCGCAGGGGAGGGTGGCGCCCTCGGCCACCGCGCGCAGGTCCGTTTCCCAGGCCTGCGTCACGGGGTTGCGGAGAAAGAAGCCGACGAGGAAGTCGCGCGGCGCCGAATCGAGCCGCGACAGGCGGATCGTCTCCGCATCGGTCTCGGCCTTGAGGCTTCCGCTGGTGTCGTAGGGCAGCCACATCGTCCGGCTCCTCCTCGTTCGATCTACTCTACGATCACCGTGCCCGTCATGAACGGGTGCGGGGTGCAGATGTAGTCGTAGGTCCCGGGCTCGTTGAAGCGCACCGAGTAAGACTGGCTCGCACGGAGCAACGGGCCTTCGATGTCGAGTTCGGTGAATTCGACATTATGCGGCGTCGGATCGCTGTTCGTCCAGGTGACGACGGTTCCGGCGGGGATGGTGATTTCCGGATCGCCGTATTGCGTATTGACGATTTCGATCTGGACCGCCTCCGCGGCCTCCTCGACCATCACGGCCGGATCTTCGGTCAGGACTTCCACTGCCTGGGCGCTGGCGGAGGCGCCGGTCAGAAAGACAATAGCCGCCCCGAGGGCGACCGCACGGAGAGTTGAGTTCACGAGAAAAGACTCCAGAGGGAACAGGGAGACGGGGGCGGATCAGCCGCCCCCGCTGTTGGTCAGCCCGCCTTGCCGACGATCGGGGAGATCGTGCAATGGTAGGTCATGGCATCGTCCTCGGCGCCGAAACACCAGATGATGTCGTTGGCGAATTCCGGACGATAGACGGGAAGCTCGCCCTCGGTGACGAGGCAGGGGCACCGCCCCGACATGCCGACGCCACAGCAGTCGCGGTAGGCGATCAGGTAGCTCTCGCCGTCGGTCGGGTTGTAGCAGCTCGCCACCCAGGAAGCGGTCGAGAGCTTGGAGCCCGGCGGGCAGCTGGTGAGCGAGCCGCCGGAGCAGTCGCAGATGTTGCCGTCGATCGAGCAATGGCGCCAGTAGTCGCAGCGCTGGGCATCGTGATCCTGCGGCTCCCATTTGGCGCGCGGATCGGTGCCCTCCTCGGGCGTCGCCGCATGGGCGCGGCTCATCCGGCCGCGGCGGTCGACCGGCAGCAGCGGCACGAGGCCGATGCCGAGCATCGTCGTGCCGACCTTGCCGATGAAGCTGCGGCGGCTGGTGTGGCCGGCGACCCGACGCGACACCTTTTCGATCATCTCGTCGAACTTGAGATTTCCCAACATGGCTAATTCCTCCTCCCCATGGGGTTTTTCACTGAAGCCATGGCCTCAGGCTGCCTGCTGCTTCTTGCGCTGCGTCATGTAGTCCTGGAGCGATGCGAAGCCCGTCTTGTCCGCTTCCACAAGGCTCTCGAGGTGTTCGCGGGTATTGGTGAGTCCCTTGGCCCGGATCGTGCCCGAGGAATCGATCAGGATGCCGTAGGGGATCTTGCCGACCTGGAAGGCCATGCCGACCTCGGCCGATACCACGTAGCGGATGTCGCCGAGTTCGTGCGAGGCGAGGAAGCGCTTGTGCTCCTCCGGAGCGCCGTCGCTGATCATGATCACCGAGAGCCGCTCCGCCCGCGCCATCGACTTGATGATCGGGAAGAGCTTGTCACAGACCGGGCAGCTCGGCGCGGTGAACATCAGCAGCACGGCGCTCGCCGGGTTCGGGCCGCCGATCGTGACCTTCTGGCCGGTGTGATCGGGAAGCTCGAAGACGGGCGCGGCGTCGCCGATGTCCGGGCCGTGATCGGTGATCATGGCCCCCATCGGCGACGAACGCTCGTGCAGCAGCCCGACCTGGCGCAGCAGGCCGAGCATGACGAGCGACATCCCGAGGAGCGCCAGCCATAGCAGGATGTTGGAAATGACGAGATATGTCATGGCGGACGCCCCTTACGATGACTTTGCCGCGCGCCGCGGAGCGGGAAGCCCGCTGAGCAGCGACGCGCTGAAGTAGAGGATGACGGCGATCGCACCGGCCGCCGCCCCCGCAATGAGATCGGGTATGGAGGCGGCCGGTACCGACGGCAGCAGGGCTGCCGTCAGGAGAGCCGCCGCCGCGAGCCCGATGTTCCTGAGCACGAGAAGCCAGCTCAGCGGCTGTTTCATGCCCTGCCGGAAGCAGCCGCAGTCAATGGCGGTGCGGCCGCGCTGGACGTTGATCGCCATCGCCACCGCGAAGACGATCAGCAGCGCCGCCGCCGCGAGAGCCCCCCAATGCGCAACCGGCTGCACCAGCAGCGCCGCCGCCAGCGCGAGCTCCACCACCGGCAGGAGAGCCGCGAGCGGCCGGCTGAGCCAGTCGGGTGTCAGCCGGAAGTTCCGCACCACCCCGAAGAACTCCTCGCGATGGATGAGCTTCGGCACCGCGGCGAGCACGAAGAGCAGCGCCAGGAAGGTGCGCAGGAACACCGTCAGCGTTGGCTGAACGAGCAGTTCCATCGCTCTTATGTCCCCTCCGAGACGGAGATGATCTGCGGCCCATGCCCGAGCTGGTCGACGGAGCGGAGCTGCTCTCCGGTCTCGGGGTCGAGGATGTAGAGGGTCAGCTCGCCGGTCGAGAGGGCGTAGAGCAGCGGCTCGTCATCCTGGCTCAGGTTGATCGAGTCGATTTCGAGACCGACGTCGAGAAGATCGATACGCTCGCCGGATTCGGCGTCGATGACGGCGATGTAGCGGCTCGGGGTCTTGTGGCGCCACTCGCCGCGCTGGTCGACGAGGAGGTAGATGCGGTTCGACTCGCGGTGGTAGGCCGTCTGCTGCCAGCCGCCCGGCGCCCAGCCATCGGCGCGCTCCGCCTCGGTCAGGGCCTCGATCTCGGGCAGGAATTCCGCGCCGTCCTCCGACAGGTTCATCTGGTAGATCTTGCCGGTATAGGTCGGCCAGACGAGGCGGCCGGACGTGATCGAGTAGGCCGGCTGGTTGACGAGATATTCGTCTTCTTCGTGGAACACCTCGGTGTTCTCGATCGTGGGTTCACCCTCGCCGAAGGTGACCTGGGCGAGGCTGCCGTCCCGGCAGTGCATGAAGAAGCTCTCTTCCGAGACCGGGAAGATGTGGTAGCAGTCCCCGACCTCGATGGGATCGAGGGCTTCCTGGCCCTCCAGATCGACGACGCCGACGGCCGGCGACGGCGAGAACATCTGGAACAGGATCTTGCTGTTGTCGGGGGTGAGCGAGTTGAACCAGGGATAGGTAGCGATCAGGAACCGCGGATCATCCGGCATCGTGATGTCTGCGGTCGGCTCGAACGTCACCGGATCGAGAACCTCGACATAATCCTCCCGCTCGCCGCGCGCGATCCGTTTGAAGACCGTGCTCGTCTGGGCGAAGAAGGAGCCGTCATAGGCGAGGAGCGGATGCGGCATGAAGCCGCCGTCGAGGATGGTGATCATCTCGCCGGAATCGCCGTCGATCACGAAATGCTGGGTGGCGGGGGCGAAATGCGCGACTTCGGAGATGTAGACACGACGCGCGTTCGGCTCGGGCGCGTCGAGAATGGTCATCTCGTCGGTTTCACCCGCCGCGAGGCTCTCGGCGGCTTCGGCCGCCACACGCTCGCCGCGGGTCATCCCGCCGGTGTCGGCGCTTTCCGCGGCGGGGGCTTCCGCGCCGCTCTGGTCATCCGCGGTCTGCGCCACCGATGGCCCCGTGGCCAGCAGCGTGAAGGCGAGTACACCGCCAAGTGCGGTCAGTGCGTTCGGCAATTTGAAATGCGCTGGATAGGCCATCTTTTCCTCCCTCGGATGGCTGGCAGGCGCTCCTGCGCCTGCCTCACAAGACGTTTCTATGATTTGGTC
>CAYMOD010000007.1:17723-20756 GCA_964391945.1 uncultured Rhodobacterales bacterium
CGGACCTGACGCCGCGGATCAGTTGAAGGCGAGAACTGCGAACGCCGCACCCAGCGCGACAAGGACCGCCCCGTCGAACATCGCGGCACGTTCCTGGTTGCGGGCCATCCAGGCCTGAACGACATGGTCCCTGACCGGCAGCGCGTTGACGATGAGCGGCAGGAAGCGGCCCAGGTTGAAGATCGCGAAGAGTCCGATGGCGGCCCCCACCTCGCCGCTGGCGGCAGCCGCAAGCGTCACGATGTAGAGGAGCGGCGTCTGGACGTAGGTGAGATAGTTCAGCCCCAGCGCCAGCCCGTAGAGCGCGCCGATCACCCACATCGGGAAGCGCTGCCGGGCGTCATGGGGAACCTGCGCCCGCCGCTGCGGATAGGGGACGCGCAGGAAATCGAGCTGGTGCGCGCCATAGACCAGCGCCACCACCGCGAGCACCGCGAGCACCATGCTGGTCATGCCGGAGAGGCCGAGCCCCTGCCCGAGCAGCGCGAGCCCGCCGCCGAGGATCACGGCACCGGCGGCATAGCCGAGCGCATGGGTCGCGAAGGTGGGCAGCCAGCGCGCGATCGCCGCCGGCGAGTGGCCGACCGGCCGCAGGAGCGATACGCTCGAATAGCCGCAGGGCGACCACGTCGAAAGCCCGCCGCCGAGGAAGGCAGCCACGCCGAGGCATGACCAGGCAAGATCGGGATGCGAAGCGCCGGGCGCCGCCGCGAGAGCCGCCGCGACACCGGCGCCGGCGCTCCCGACGAGGACGAGCCCGCGATAGCGCCGCGAATAGCCCGTCGGGAACGACGTGACGTCTTCCACCGACTGATCGGCCGACCGTGCGTCGGCAGCCCATTCCCTTATCGCTGACACTGGGTTCCCCCTATCACGAATGTCTGATTGACCGGAACATTCCCTCATCCGGAAAACAATAGAACCTAAGTCGCACTGGAGATCGGCATGAAATGCCGCATGCCGCGCACGGCGGCGCAATGATTCGTCGATCGGGGCGGCTTCAGGTGTTTGAGGGCCGCTGCCGGCTTGCGCGGCCGGGTTGCATCACACCGTACCACACAATCGCGCCATACCATACAACAACCGTGCCGTACCCTGCAGGTGCAGGTCAGTCGAGGGGGCGGGGTCAGTCGAGAGGGGCAGGCCAGCCGGCGATGGGCCGTGTTCCGAAGCGGCGCCGTTGAAGCTGCTCTATCTCGGGGTCTCGACACATTTGTAGCTATCGACCCTCTGACCGTGCCGGGCCGCCCAGGCACGGACGGTCGGTTCGGCGCTCCGGCATTCGGCGACGCTGCTGGCGGGCGGCAGTTGCTCAAGCCGCAGGACGCAGTTGCCGCTCTGGTCGCAGAGCGACAGCAGGAGATAGATCGCGCCGATTTCGATCATGGGCACCTCCACGAACGGTTGGGCCATTCACGAAGGTAACGGATTTCCTGCTGGGGGTAGAGCCCGGCCAGCGCCTTCCGATCCGATTGTATCGGACCGGAGGCTTATCTTGCTGACCGGTCACGATTTCCAGGCCAGCAGGCGGAGCCGCCTGTTCCGAAATCCCTCCGGCCGCGAGAACTGCGACCTCGTCGCGGCGTCAGGTGGATTTGCGCTTCTTCCGGCCACGATTCGCGGTCGGAAGCGGTCGGGCGGAGTTGCGGAACGCGGCCCAGGGGTCGCCATCCCGGCGAGCGAGCCAGGCGGGGACGTTCTCCACCGTGTAGAAGGCCGGTCCGACCGAGGGGCCGAGATCTTCCCAGGTGATCGGCATGGAGACTGCCGCGCCGGGGCGGGCGCGGGTGCCATAGGGGACGATCGCGGTCGCCCCCCGGCCGTTGCGGAGATAATCGACGAGGATGCGGCCGCGGCGCTTCGCCCTGGAGACGGTAGCAACGTAACGCTCGGGACTGTCGCCCGCCATCGCCTCGGCGATCGCCCTGGCGAAGGCCTTGACCCCCGCCCAATCCGCCGCCGGCGTGAGCGGCGCGACGACGTGATAGCCCTTGCCCCCCGTCGTCTTCACGAAACTCGCAAGCCCCGCCACGGCGAGCCGCTCGCGGATCTCGCGCGCGGCCGCGATCACATCTTCGAGCGCCACGCCCTCGCCCGGGTCGAGATCCATCACGATCTGGTCCGGCCGTTCGAGATCGTCGAGGGTCGATTGCCAGGTATGGATCTCGAGCGTGCCGGCCTGGACGAGGCCGATCAGCCCGGCGAGACTGTCGATCGCGATGAGGGTCCGGTCCTCGCCCTTGTCGAGCGGGTCGGTCTTGCGGAGGATCTCCCGGCTCTGGCCGCGCCAGGCGTGTTTCTGGAAGAAACACTGGCCCTCGCGCCCGTCCGGGCAGCGTTTGAGTGCCAGCGGCCGGTTGACGAGATATGGTGCCATGGAGCGCCAGACCGCGAGATGATAATCGGCGAGGCCCTCCTTGGTGATCCCCGCTTCCGGCCAGTAGAGGCGGTCGGGATGGGTGAGCGCCGCCACTGCCTTCGGCCGATCCGGTGGCGTGGCGGATGCAGCGTCTCCTTCGCGGCGGATCTCGTCCGGGTGCTTGTCCTCGCGCAGGCCGCGGAAACGCGCGTGGCGGATGCTGCCATCGCGGGTCCAGGCGACGAACTCGACTTCGGCGACGAGTTCGGGCTCGACGAAGCGGGTGTTCCGGCGCAGCGCGGCGGCGAGCTTCGCCTTCGTCGCGGGTTCCTCCCGCCGGAGCGGCTCCAGCCGGCGGAAGAGATCCGCCGCGGCCCTGCGGCTGAAGCCGGTGCCGACCTTGCCGACCGGCACGAAATCATCATCCTCCCGGACGCCGAGGAGGAGGCCGCCTACGGCCGGGTCTGCCGGGTCGGCGACGGTCGACGGCGTATAGCCGAGGATCACGAATTCCTGCCGGTTGAGGCATTTCGACTTGATCCAGCTCGCGGTGCGGCCGGAATGGTAGGGATCGTCGCGGCGTTTGGAGATGAGGCCCTCGAGGCTGAGGCGGCAGGCGTGCCGCAGCATGACCTCGCCCTCCTCCTCGAAATGGGCGCTGAAACGGAGCGGCT
>CAYMOD010000008.1:0-19261 GCA_964391945.1 uncultured Rhodobacterales bacterium
ACTCCCCGGCTCCTCCGCGATCCCCGCGCCCTACCGGGACCGGGCCGAGATGGCCTGGCGCACCGGCAGACGCATCGTCGAGATGGTGGCGGAGGATCTCAAGCCCTCCGATATCCTGACACCCGCCAGTTTCCGCAATGCCATCGTCGTCAACTCCGCGCTCGGCGGATCCTCGAACGCGCCGATCCACATCACGGCGATCGCGCGGCACGCCGGCGTCGATCTCCCGCTCGAGGATTGGGAGACGCATGGCCGCCATGTGCCGCTTCTCGTCAACCTCCAGCCTGCCGGCGAATATCTCGGCGAGGATTATTACCACGCCGGTGGCGTGCCGGCCGTCGTCAACGAGCTGATGAAGGAAGGGCTGATCGCCGAGGACGCACCCACCGTCAACGGCCGCTCCATCGGCGAGAACTGCCGTGGCCGCCCCCTCACCGACCCGCGCGTCATCCGGCCGATTTCCGACCCGTTGAAACAGGAAGCGGGTTTCGTGGTGCTGAAAGGCAATCTCTTCGACAGCGCAATCATGAAGACGAGCGTGATCTCGCCTGAGTTCCGCGAGCGTTATCTCTCGAACCCCGACGACCCCGATGCGTTCGAGGGCAGGGCGGTGGTCTTCGACGGGCCCGAGGACTACCATGCCCGGATCGACGATCCCGCGCTTGGCGTTGACGAGGACACGCTCCTCTTCATGCGCGGGGCGGGGCCGATCGGCTATCCCGGCGGGGCGGAGGTCGTGAACATGCGCCCGCCCGACTATCTCATCAGGAAGGGCGTCCATTCACTCGCCTGTATCGGCGACGGCCGCCAGTCGGGCACCTCCGGCTCGCCCTCGATCCTCAACGCCTCGCCCGAGGCCGCGGCTGGCGGTGGCCTCGCGCTCATCCGCACCGGCGACCGGGTGCGGATCGACCTCCTGAAGGGGACGGCCGACATCCTGATCCCGGACGAGGAACTCGCCGAGCGCCGCCGCGCGCTCGAGGCCGCGGGCGGCTACCGCTTCCCCCCCCACCAGACGCCGTGGCAGGAAATCCAGCGCGGTATTGTCGATCAGCTCAGTGCCGGCGCGGTGCTGAAACCGGCGGTCGAGTACCAGCGCATCGCCCAGACCAAGGGCCTGCCGCGCGACAACCATTGATCCGAACTGTTTCCACCGCGCGATCGGAACGGGGCAACACAAGCATCGGCACATGTCCTCCGCGGATCCCGACCATGAATTCGCCCGCCGGGATAGTCGCCTGGTGAAGCTGCCATGACCGCAGGCCTTCGACGTCTGCTGTGCCGGAATATGATCTCCGCGGAATTTGCGTAATTCCAGCGGAAAGGCGGAAAGAGCACGCTCTGCGCATGGTGATTCACGTTTTCCGTCACCGAGATCGTTGCAGCATGCAGCGAGGGTGGTGACAGGTTGGAAGGAGGCTTCTTCCTCCTCGTCCGGCTTCCTGATTTCTCCGTATCTCTTGTTGATGGGGGCGCAAGAAGTCGTCGCGTCCGGATCGCCAGCAATCAACCCGCCCTGAGAGTTGTTGCCTTTCATATCCCTCAACTCCCCGGCGGTATCGAGGGTGGCGAGCGTCTCGAAGCGCTTGTTCACGACCACCTTGTCGATGCGGACCACAGGGCTGTAATGCCGCGCTTCGGTCCCGTCATGGCTCGGAGGATAGCGCGCCTGATAGCGCGCCTGCAGATCCTCGATGGATCCTCACTGCCCCGCCGCCTGCGCCGTGCCTGCCCCCGCTCTTGTTGCGGAGCAGAGCCTGTCCACCCGCTTCCCTGAAGGGATCCTCCCGGGAGCGAGACAATTATTATCCGGCGCTGGTATCACTCCTTCCCGGCTGTTCTGTGCTCCAGCTTGCAGAGGCAGGTGATCGGCTCGGAATGGTCCCGCTGCACCTCGGCCTCGCCCGCGAGCTTGTCGAGCCGGCCGGCGAGCTTGAGGTCGGCCTCGCTCAACCCGTCCACCGCATGCGTGGTCAGCATCACGTCCACCACGTTGTAGACATTCGTCCATTCGGGGTGGTGGTTCATCTTCTCCACGATGAGCGCGGCGCGGGACATGAACCCCCAGGCTTCCGAGAAGCTCTTGAATTTCCAGATCTTGCGGATCGCGTCCCGCTCCGCGACACCACCCCAGCCGGTCTCGCCCAAGGGCGGCAGCAGGCGGTCACGTTCGTCCGGCGACAGGCGTTCGGCCATCGGATGGTCTCCTTTCTCGTGGCGGCTCCGTCCGGACCCGCATGTCGGGGCAACCCCCGCCCGCCTCAGCTGGTTCCGGCGAGGCCGAAGGTCGCGAGCACCCAGGTGACGGCCTGTTCCAGCACCTTGCCGGTCGCGGCATTGAACGCGGTCACCATCTGCGGCGCATCGGCTCCCGCCGCCGCCTCGACCGCCGAGACCCGGCGCGACGCGATGATCCTCCCGTCCGATTCACGCATGAGCGCAAGCGAGAGCCTGACGCGCACGACGATCGGTGCTGCCTCGTTTCCCGTCGTCTCTGCCTGAAAATCAAGGATTTCCGTCAGGAGCGTGTAGTCCGGCAGCGGTCCGATCGTGGTGCGTCCGACGAACCGGAACGCGCCGGTATTGCCAAGCGATTCGGTCAACAGGGACTGCATGATATCCGGCACCGGATCGACCCAGCGCGCGCCGGCAAGATACTGGACCTGCAGCGGGCTTGGCATGACGAGGATCCGGTCGGTGTCGAACACGCCTGACGCCGCGGGCGGCTCCACCACGATGTGGCGGGACGTCGAGGCCATCGGCCTCGCGAGCGAGGCCGGCATCAGCGTATAGGCATCGAGCGGCTCGGCCGCCCCGCGGAGCGTGCCGACAGCAGCGCAACCGGAGAGCGCCATCAGTGCCGGGAGTGCCAGAAGCATGAGGCGGCGGGCGGGCAGCATGGGCGACTATCTCCTGAATTCCGAGGGCGAGCCGAGGAAGAACCGCGCCGGGTCGCGCTCGATCTGGGCCGCGAGCCGCTCGAGACTCGCGACGAGGGCGCGCGCCTCCTGGGCGAGGCGGTTGAACTGCGGCAGCCCGGTCTGGGCGAAGCTCCGGACCGAGGGCGCGGCATCGGCCACCGCCGCCTCGATCGATTCCATCGCGGTATTGGCGTTCTCCATCGCCGCGCGCAGTTCCGCGGTGATCGCGGGCAGATCGGCCGAAACCTCGTCGATTGCGGACCGGAGCGAATCCGCGACGCTCCGCAGGTCGCCGAGGATGCCGTCGAGATCCTCGTCGATCACCTGGCTGGCGCCGGTGAAGGTCTGTTCCGCCGCCACGAGCGTCCGGTCGGCGGTGGCGAGCGTGCCCTCGACCGCGCCGAGGCTCTCGTTGGCGCTGCGGAAGGTCTCGGTAGCGGCGACGATCGCGCCCTCCGCCTGCATGGCGAGATCCGGAAGCCGGCTGGTGAACCCGGAGACGCCGGGGCCGATCCGTTCGATCTCCTCGCCGACCTGCGTCGCGACGGCGTTGACCGTTTCCGCCGCGCTTCGCACATCGGCGACGATCCGCGGCAGATCCTCGGCGGCGACGCCTTCGAGGCTCGCGAGGATCCCGTTCGCGGCGGCGAGGGTCTGGCGCGCGTCCGCGACCAATGCCGTACCCTCGCCGGCAAGAAGCGTGTCGGCGGTGGTCGCGATGCCCTCGATGGCGCGAAGCGTCGCCGTGCCCTGAGCGAGCGCCGTTTCGGTCCTGGCGATCGCCGTCTCGAGTTGCCGGAGCCGCGCCGCTGCCGCTGCCGCCGCCGCGCGTCCTTCCGCGACCATCACCGCGCCATCGTCCGCGACGAGCGCCTCGACGCTACCGGCCGCGCGGCGGGTAGCAGCCAGCGTCCCGGTGCCTTCTGCCAGCGCCGCCTCCGCCTGCGCGATCGCGGGCTCGAGCTGGCGGAGCCGTTCGGCCGCCGCCGCGGCTGCGGCGCGCGCCTCTGCCACGAATTCCGTTCCCTCGCCGGCGGTGAGGGTAGCGATCGCGTCGGCCGCGTCGCGCACCGCGGCAAGCGTCTCCGCCCCTCCCTCGAGCGCCGCCGCCCCGCGGGCGATCGCCACCTCGGCCTGTTCCATCCGCGCCACCGCCACCACCGCCGCCGCCCTGACGCTCGCCGCTATCGTATCGGTACCGCCCGCGATCCCCGCGAGCGTGTCGTCGGCGCGCGCGATCAGGCCGGGCACATCGGTTTCGAGCAGGGTTTCGGCCTCGGCGATCGCCGATTCGGCCGCCATCAGCGCGCTTTCCGCCGCCGTCATCGCCCCTTCGGTGGCGACGGCGACCCGGCGCACCTCGTCGGTCAGCGGCCCGAGCTCCTCGGTGAAATCGGCGAGCACCTGCGTCGCGTCCGCGATCTGCTGGCTGATCTGGCCGAAATCGTCGAGCGCCTCGTCGAGGCGCCCGGTCGCGCCGGCAACGTTGGCGAGGATCTGCGACACCGCCGCCTGGTTCTCCGGGCCGACGAAGCCCCCGAGTTCCCGGAGAAGGCTCAGGGTCTCGGTCAGGATGTCGGGCGCATCCTCGATCAGCACGTCGAAGGTCGAGGGGCTGCCGCGGATGGTCGGCACCGCCTCCTCCGACACCTCCGCGAGGAGCGGTGCTTCCGCGTCGCGGTTGGTCAGGGCGACATAGGAGACGCCGGTCACGCCCTGGAGTGCGAGCCGCGCCTCGGTTTCCGTCGTCACCGGCGTGTTGGAGCTTACCTCGATCCGGATACGGATCAGGCTCGGGTTCTCCTCGTCGAGGTTGAAGGAGACGACCTGGCCCACCGCGACGCCGTTGTAGCGCACCTCGCCGCCGCGGCTGAGGCCGGAGACGTTGTCGAACAGGATGTCGTAGTAGTTGAACTGGCGGTCGAGCTCGAACTGCGCGAGCCACAGCAGGAATCCGAGCCCGGCGAGCAGACTCAGGAGCGTGAAGACGCCGATCAGGACATAGTTCGCCCGGGTTTCCATGCCCGCTCCTCAGGCCGTTGGCTGTGCCGCCCGCGCGCGCGGCCCGTGAAAATACTCATGCACCCAAGGGTGCTCCACTTTAAGCATATCCGCCATGGTCCCGGTCACCAGTACCTTTTTCTCCGCGAGCACCGCGATGCGGTCGCATGTCGCATGCAGCGTGTCGAGATCGTGGGTGACAAGGAACACCGTCAGCCCGAGCGAGTGCTGGAGCGAACGGATCAGCTGGTCGAAGGCGGTGGCGCCGATCGGATCGAGACCGGCGGTCGGCTCGTCGAGGAAGACGATCTCGGGGTCGAGCGCCAGCGCCCGCGCAAGGCCCGAACGCTTGCGCATGCCGCCCGAGAGCTCGGCGGGGTATTTGTCATTCGCGTTCGGCGGCAGGCCGACGAGCGCGACCTTGAGCTCCGCGAGCGTGCGCATGAGCGCCGGCGGGAGGTCCAGCCGCTCGCGCATCGGCGCCTCGACATTCTCGCGCACGGTGAGCGAGGAAAAGAGCGCGCCGTCCTGGAACATCACCCCCCAGCGGTTCTCGAGACTCCGCCGCTCGGCGGGCGAGGCGGCGAGGATGTCGGTGCCGAATACGCGGATCGTCCCCGCCGCCGGCCGGTTCAGGCCGCAGATCGTCCTGAGCAGCACCGACTTGCCGGTTCCCGAGCCGCCGACGATGCCGAGGACCTCGCCGCGATAGACGTCGAGGTCGAGGCCGTCGTGCACGACATGATCGCCGAACCGGGTGACGAGGCCGCGCACTTCGATGACCGTTTCGCGCGCCTCTGCCATCCTCAGATACCCAGGACGGCGAAGAAAATGGAGAAGATCGCGTCGACGACGATCACGAGGAAGATCGCGAGCACCACCGAGATCGACGTGCGCCGGCCGAGCGAGGCCGCGTCCATCTCCACCTTCATGCCCTGGAACGCGCCGACCACCGCGATGATGATGGCGAAGAACGGCGCCTTGACCATGCCGACCAGGAAATGGCTGACATCCGTCCCCTCGAGCAGGCGGGCCACGAACTGGGTCGGCGAGATGTTGAGTTCGATCCACGCCATGAGCATGCCGCCCAGAAGCCCGGCCATGTTGCCGAGAAAGGCGAGCGCCGGCAGCATCAGGAGCAGCGCGAGGAGCCGCGGCACCACCAGCACCTCGATCGGATCGAGACCAAGCGTGCGCATCGCGTCGATCTCCTCCTGCATCTTCATCGAGCCGATCGCCGAGGTGAAGGCCGAGCCCGAGCGGCCGGCGACGATGATCGCCGTCAGCAGCACGCCGAGTTCGCGCAGGACCGAGATCGCAACGAGATCGACGACGAAGACCTCGGCGCCGAACTGCCGGAGCTGGGAGGCGCCCTGATAACCGAGGACGACGCCGATGAGGAACGTCATCAGCGTGACGATCGGCACGGCGTTGAACCCTACCTCGTGCATCTGCGCGACGAGCGAGGTCATCCTGAGCCGCCACGGCCGCAGGATCGTGCCGCCGAGCCGCGCCATCGTCTCGCCGAGGAAGGACAGGAGCTCGATCGCCAGCGCGCAATTCGAGGCGACGTGCCGCCCGACGTGCTCGAGCCAGGACACGAAATCGTGCGACTTCTTCGCTGTCGCGCGTTCTTCGGGAAGGTTGTCCGCCACGGTGTCGATGAGCTGCCGCTGCGGCTCGGTGGCGCCGCTCAGTCGAACCTCGGCGCCCTCAGCGGTGAGCCGGTTGCACACCGTCACGATCAGCCAGGCGCCCGCGGTATCGAGTGCCTCGACGTCCGAGAGGTCGATCGTGATGCGGCCAGCGCCCGCGACCGGCGTCAGCGCCCGCTCGATCGCCTCGATCCGGTCGATGACCACCCGCCCGGCCAGTGCGAGCATGGTCCCGTTCCCGCGCCGCTCGATGCTGACGGCATTTTCCGTCATGTGCCTCTCGGGTCGTCGTTTTCCGGGACCATGGCTTATCGCGGAGCGGGTGTCACCCGCGATTCGCATCGCAAGCGTGCCCGTTGCCGATCACTCGACGGCCGGCTAGTGTGCCGTGGTCGCTCGCCCGAGTGGCGGAACGGTAGACGCAGCGGATTCAAAATCCGCCGCCGCAAGGCGTGCCGGTTCGAGTCCGGCCTCGGGCACCAACGCGTAGGGGCACCTGTCCCTCCTGTCGAAATGCCCAAGCAATTCAAACCTGTTCCGGTCCCAGACTCGCGCGGTGGCTTGCCGTGGCTGCCGGCTTCGGGCAGTTGCCTACGCACTCTTACGCAACGGGATCCCGCCGCGGCCTGAGGGTGTCCTGGTGATTCAGGGTTCGGATGAGGGCGACCGGCGCGGGTTCGCCGGCGGGGTCAACACCGCTCCCCACAGCTTCGCCGATGCGCTGGTGGCAGCGGGCCTTCTGGTGCCGCGTTACGACAAGCAGGGCGTCGGCGCCTCCCTCCGGGACGACGACACGCTCGGGCGCGGCTACAGCAATGCAGTCGAGGCTGCCGCACGCCCAGCGCGAGAAGCTGGCGGGGACGGGCCGCTGATCCGGAACTGATCGCCAGACAGAGGGCGCCGGTGATGATCTGCCAAGGGCAACCGCCCTGCAGGTCAGCCCCGGCCAGGACGCCTCGCGCCTGCATGCCGCCACCACGGGCGCACCGGCTGATCTGCACATCTTCAAGAGGCTCGACCATCTCTTCAAGAGGGGGACGGCGGCCGGGGGCTCGCCGCCTGTCACGAGGATCGCCCCGTCGCGGACGAGGCGGCGGCGGTGGACGACTGGTGTCGGCGACGAGGCTTCGAGGGCGGATAGAGGCCGGCGGCCAGGGGACGGCTGGCGCTCGACCTTCCGCCTTCGTGATCCACACGAAGATCGCTCCCATGCGACGCGCATCCCAAGGCTTCGGCCAAGGTTGACCACCGCGATCCCGCACAGGTATTCCTCCGGCAGGCTGCGTGTATCGGCTTTTCCCTGAAGGGGAGCAGCCCTGCTTCCGGAGCGGGAATCGGGAAGAGACGTCGGTCAGGACGCCTGACGATCCGGTACGAGGATCCTGATCCGAGATCCTGATCCGATGCATCTTTCGTATTCCCGCCGAACATGGCACATGCCGATGAGGGAAGGAGACAGCCCATGAGCGTCACGGGTGCGAGCAGGTTCCTGACGGTTCCCGAAGTTCGGGCGCGCAAGGGCGGCGAGCCGCTCGCGTGTCTGACGGCCTATACGACGCCCGTCGCGCGGCTCGTCGACCGCCACTGCGACGTGGTGCTGGTCGGCGACAGCGTCGGCATGGTGCTGCACGGGCTTCCGAACACGCTCGGCGTCACGCTCGAGATGATGATTCTTCACGGCAAGGCAGTCCGCCGCGGGCTGAGCCGGGCGCTGATGGTCATCGACCTGCCCTTCGGCTCCTGCGAAGAGACTCCGGCCCATGCATTCCGCAGTGCCGCCCGGCTGATGGCCGAGACCGATTGCGCCGCGGTGAAGCTCGAGGGCGGGGTGGAAATGGCGGAGACGATCGCCTTCCTGACCCGGCGCAACATCCCGGTGATGGCTCATGTCGGGCTGACACCGCAGGCGGTCCACCGCATTGGCGGCTACAAGGTCCAGGGACGGGGCGATGAGGCCGGGCGGGTGATGGCGGACGCGCTGGCGGTTGCGGAGGCCGGCGCCTTCGCGGTCGTGCTCGAAAAGGTGCCGGAGGCGCTCGCGCGGGCGATAACCGGGCGGCTGGCGATCCCGACGATCGGAATCGGCGCCTCCGGGGCGTGCGACGGGCAGGTCCTTGTCGTCGACGACATGCTCGGCTCCTTCGAGGACTTCCAACCCAGATTCGTGCGGCGCTATGCCGAGCTTGGCGAGGCGGCGGATCGGGCGATCGCCGCCTATGCGGACGATGTTCATGCCCGGCGCTTCCCGGAGCCGGAGCACGTCTTCGGTGATCACGACGCGGCGCACCCGCGCGAGGACGGCTGATGCCGCCGGTCGTGGTGAGGACCAAGCACGAACTCCGTGAGGCCGTGCACGGCTGGCGGGCAGCAGGCGCGAGCATCGGGCTTGTCCCGACAATGGGCGCGCTCCATGAGGGACACATGGCCCTGGTCCGGGCGGCGCAGGCGGCCAATGACCGGGTCGTCGTCTCGATCTTCGTGAATCCTGCCCAGTTCAACAATCCCGGCGATCTTGCAGCCTATCCCCGTCGCGGGGTCGAGGACATGGGCCTCCTCGCGGCGGCCGGCGTCGATCTCGTCTACATGCCGGATGCGGCCGAGATGTACCCGCCGGGATTCGCGACGACGGTCGAGGTCGCCGGCGTCAGCGAGGGCCTCTGTGGTGCCTTCCGGCCCGGTCATTTCCGCGGCGTGGCGACGGTGGTGGCGAAGCTCCTCCTTCAGGCGGGTCCCGATCGCGCCTATTTCGGCGAGAAGGACTTCCAGCAACTGCGGGTGATCCAGACACTCGTGCGCGACCTCGATATCCCGGTAGAGGTGATCGGCGAGCCCACGATGCGGGAGCCCGACGGTCTCGCGCTTTCTTCGCGCAACCTCCGCCTGAGCCCGGAAGAACGCCAGGTGGCGGTGGCGCTCCCGCAGGCGCTCCTCGCCGCGGCAGAGCGGATCCGCGCCGGCGCGCCCGTACCGGCAGTGCTCGAGGCGGCGCGCCGGGCGATCCTCGCCGCGGGCTTCCGCGAGGTCGACTATCTCGACCTGCGCGCGGCGGCGACGCTCGCGCCGCTCACGGCGCTGAGCGAACCCGCGCGCCTTCTGACGGCAGCGTGGCTCGGACAGGTGCGGCTGATCGACAACGTAGCCCTGGCGCCGTAAGGCGGACCTGCGGCCGGGGCCGCACGATGCCGCGCATCAACCCGAGGCGGGCCGTGCCCCTTTCGCAAGCGCCCGAAGATCGAAGCTCGTGCGTTCGATCTCGTCGAAGCCGACCGGCCCGAGAGCGAAGAGCTTGCGTGCCGCCATGTGCGGCCCCGGCGCGTTCACGGTTTCGACCGCGGCCAGCCGCTCGCCGCGGAAGCTCAGGACCGTCCTGGCCGGCCCGCCTTCGGGTAGTACCACCTGCCGGTCGGCGCCGGTGACCAGCCCCGCGATCTGGAGCTTGAGATCTCCCTGGTCGCTCCAGAACCACGGCACCGCGGCGTAGGGCGCGGTCTCGCCCGCAACCAGCCGCCGGGCGACGTGCCGGGCATGATCGACCGCTGCCTGCACCGATTCGAGGCGAAGCCGTCCGCCATCCGGTCCCGGCACGGCGGCACAATCGCCGATTGCCGAAATCGCCGGATCGGCAGTGAGCAGGGTGTCGTCCACTACAATGCCGTTCGCGACCTCGAGCCCGGCCTCTGCCGCGAGTTCGACATTCGGGATGACGCCGGTCGCGATCAGGACGAGGTCACCCGCGAGATGCTCGCCGGTGGCGAGGGTGACGCCCGCGCCTTCCCCGCCCGGCTCGATCGCGGTTGCGAGGGCTCCGAACCGGATATCGACGCCGGTTGCGCGGTGGGCATCCAGAAACCGCCGCGAGATCGGCGGTGTTACTGCGCGTGCCATCAGCCGGTCGAGCGCCTCGATCACCGTGACCCCGACTCCGGCGGCGCGGGCCACCGCCGCGAATTCGAGACCGATGAAGCCGCCGCCGATCACGATTGCGCGTCGGGTCCCGGGCAGGCGCTGGCGGATCACCTCGGCATCGGCCAGCGTGCGGAGCGCGAGGACATGATCCTGATCGATGCCGATGATCGGCGGCTTCAGGTTGCGCGCGCCCGTCGCGAGCACGAGATGGTCGTATCCGTGGCGCGCCCCGTCCGCCGTCACCACCTGCCGCGCCGATCGGTCGATCGCCACCGCCCGCGTGTGTTCCAGCACGCGGATGTCGCCACGCTCATAGAACGAGGCGGGTTTCAGGAGGAGCCGCTCGGGGTTGCCCTCTTTCATGTAGGTCTTCGAGAGGGGCGGCCGCTGGTAGGGCAGGCCCGGCTCGTCACCGATCAGCGTGACCGCGCCTTCGAACCCTTCCTGTCGCAGGCTTGCCGCGAGCTGAAGCCCGCCCTGACCGGTGCCGATGACCACCACATGCCCGATGGCGCTCCCGCTCATGTCCCGTTCTCCATGACGGAACTTGACCACGGATCGCCGGCCGCGGGAAGAGGGTACCCGCCGAAGGCAGGGCTTGCGCGGTTGATCTGGTGGAACCGTGGGAACGCATGGGCAGTTGCCGGGTCAGGATACGCCAGGCAGGGGAAGGCAGGTCATGAAGATCACGGTGGATGTCGATTGCACACCGGAAGAGGCACGAACCTTCCTCGGCCTTCCGGACGTGAAACCGATGCAGGAGGAACTTCTGAGGGAGATGCAGAACCGGATGATGGCGAACATCCGGGCAATGGAACCCGAGAGGTTGATGCAGCTCTGGATGCCGGCCTCGATCAAGGGATGGGAGGAGTTCGGCGAGATGTTCACGAAGATGATGGGTGGGATGAAACGCAGCTGAGGTCGGATCCCATGAGGAACCCGGCGGGGCCATCGCCGGTTGTCCGGACCGGAGTGAGACAACGGACCAGGAGGGTGGCATGGCCAATCTGCAGAGGATGCTCGGCGCGCTGCTCGCGTCGCGGCTTTCGGGCCGGGGCGGGCACGGCGGCCTCGGCCAGGCGGCTGCGGCCGGGCTCGGCGGCCGGATGCTGAAGGGCAAGGCCGGGCTCGCGGCGCTTGGCTATCTCGCCTACCGCGCCTATCGCAACCATCAGGCAAGCGGGCCTGCCGGTGCCGCGGCGGATGCTTCCGGGGGCTCCGGAAGCCAGTCGCCCGGAAGCCAGTCGCTCGGTGCCCGGATCGGTGGCGTCATCGACCGTTTCACCGGCGGCGCTTCCGGCGGTGGCGGTTTCGGGCAGGCGTCGGCGGGCCAGCCAGCCGCCGGTCAATCCACCGCCGGGCCGGAACCCGCGCCGGAGGCGCCGGTCAGCGATGCGCGGGCGCTGCTGCTCATCCGGGCGATGATCGCCGCCGCACAGGCCGACGGCGAGATCACGTCCGACGAGCGCGCGCGGATCATCGACCAGCTCGATGCGCGGGACGCCGATTCGGAAGACAGGCGGATCCTCGAGCGAGAGCTTGCCGATCCGAAACCTCTCGACATGCTCCTTCGCGAGGTCGACGACCGCGATACCGCCCAGCAGTTCTACCTCGCCTCGCGGGCGGCCGTGGACGGCAGTGCGCCGACCCAGAAGGCCTACCTCGATTATCTGCGCCAGCGGCTCGCCCTTTCGGCCGAGGAGGTCGAGGCGGCGGAGAGCCTTACCGCCTGAACGGTGATCCCCTGCGACGCGGCGCGGGATCGCGCGTTCAGCCGCGGATCGCTTCGATCAGCCGGTGGACGTTGTCGGGATCCGCCTGCGGAGTGATGCCGTGGCCGAGGTTGAAGATGTGCGGCCCGGTACGGAAACCATCGACGATCTTCCGTGCCTCGCGCGTCAGCGCCTCGCCGCCGAGGACCATGAGCAGCGGGTCGAGGTTGCCCTGTACGCAGGCGCGGGCCTGAAGCCGGACCCCCCATTCGGGATCGACGGAGGTGTCGAGCGCAACTCCTTCTACTCCGGTCGCATCGACGAACCGCATATAGTTGCCGCCAGCGCCGCGCGGGAAGCCGATCACCGGCACATCCGGGGCCGCCGCCCGCACCGCGTCCACGATCCGCTTGACCGGCGTGATCGCGTAGCGCTCGAACCACGGTCCCGGCAGGCCGCCGGCCCAGGAATCGAAGAGCTTGACCACTTCCGCCCCCGCCTCGATCTGCGCGAGGAGATAGGCCGAGGTCGCTTCGGTGATCCGGTCGATCAGCGCATCGAATCCCGCCGGGTCGCGGTAGAGCATCTCCCGCGCCGGTGCCTGGTCCGGCGTGCCGCGGCCGGCTACCATGTAGGTCGCCACCGTCCACGGCGCGCCCGCGAAGCCGATCAGCGTCGTCTCCCGCGGAAGCTCCTGCCGCAGGATGCGCACCGTCTCGTAGACCGGCGCGAGCGTTGCATGGATCTCTGCCGCCGGGCAGAGCCCCGCCACCTCGGCGGCGCACGTCACCGTCGAGAGGCGAGGTCCTTCTCCCTCGACAAAACGCAGATCGGCGCCCAGCGCCTGCGGTACCAGCAGGATGTCCGCGAAGAGGATCGCCGCGTCGAAACCGTAGCGCCGGAGCGGCTGGAGCGTGACCTCGGCGGCGAGATCCGGATTGTAGCAGAGTTCGAGGAAGCTCCCCGCCTTCTCCCGTGTCGCGCGGTATTCCGGCAGGTAGCGCCCTGCCTGCCGCATCAGCCAGACGGGCGGCGGATCGACCCGTTCGCCCGCCAGCGCCCTCAGGATAGCCTTCTTGCTCATGATCCGCCCACTGCCGTTGTAGTCGCGGGACCTTGGGCTATAAATCCGCCGTTGAAAAGGACGGCACATGGATCATCTTCCCACACCCGAACGGCCGCTACGGATCGGCACCCGCGGCAGCCCGCTCGCGCTTGCCCAGGCGCACGAGACCCGCGCGCACCTGATGTCGGCGCATGGCCTGCCAGAGGAGGCGTTCGCGACCGTCGTCATCAGGACAACGGGCGACCGTGTGCAGGACCGGCCGCTCTCCGCGATCGGCGGCAAGGGCCTCTTCACCAAGGAGATCGAGGAGGCGCTGCTGAGCGGCGGGATCGACATCGCCGTCCATTCGATGAAGGACATGCCATCGGACCAGCCGCCCGGCCTCGCGATCACCACGCTCCTGCCGCGGGAGGATGTGCGCGACGCCTTCGTCTCGCTCGGGGACCTGACGCTCGCGATGCTGCCGGAAGGCTCGGTCGTCGGTACGTCGAGCCTTCGCCGCCGGGCCCAGCTTGTCCATCGACGACCTGACCTCCGCACGGTCGAGTTCCGCGGCAACGTCCAGACCCGGATGCGCAAGCTCTCCGAAGGCGTCGCGGATGCGACCTTTCTCGCCATGGCGGGGCTCAAGCGGCTTGGCCTTCTCGAACTCACGCGCCATCCAATCGACGCCGTCGACATGCTGCCTGCGGTTGGGCAGGGCGCGATCGGCATCGAGCAGCGCGAAGCGGACGAGCGGGTGGCGGCGCTGCTTGCGCCGATCCATGATGCCGAGACCGGATACCGCCTCGCTGCCGAACGAGCATTCCTGCGCGCGCTCGATGGCTCGTGCCGGACGCCGATCGCCGGTCTTGCCGAGATCTCCGGGGGTGAACTTCATTTCCGCGGCGAGATCCTGCGGCCCGACGGCAGCGAATGCCTCGCGGGCGAACGCAGTGGCCCGGTTTCCGACGCCGTCGTCATGGGCGCCGACCTTGCCGTCGAACTGCGCGGTCGGGCGGGGGAGGACTTTTTCGCTGAGTGGTAGGCGTGGTGCTGGTCGAAGCTGCTAGTCGAAGCTTCGGTGGTTCATCCGGGGTTGCAACCTGCAGACCCAGGCAGCCGCCTCGAAAATCTGCCAGACATGGGCGGTGAGACAGATGCTGAGCCAGGGCGTGAAGACCTCCGGACGCCCCAATGCGGATGGGTGCAGCAGGCGTTCACCCGGAGCCCCGGCGTGTGATACTTGCCGGCCGCCCGCCGTTGCAGAAGCGTCGTTGTCCCGCGCATGAGGAACACCGAGACCGCCGGATGGCGAAGTCCCCGCGGTGCAGCTCGAGCTTGTCGGCCGGCGCAAGGCCGTCAACCCAAGCGGGAATGAGGTCGGGCATGGGAGAGGTCGGCTTCATCGAGCATCGGAGGTATGGCGCCTCATGAGGAGGCGCGACCGCGCCCGGAGCGGCAAGCACGTTCTCTCCGTGCTCCACCGGAACTCCCGCGGGCACACGGTTATCAAACGATTCCTGAAGCCTGCATGACCTGCATGACTTGTTCCGGAGCCGATGGCAGAAATCCGAAACCGTTCCGTTCAACCACCTGGGCGGAGCCCGTTCCGTTCGACTGGTCTTCGGTTCATGGCGTATTGAACCTTTGTGGAGCGCTTAATGGTGGACCTTCCCAAGCTTATCGGCTTAAATCGAAGAGTAGGGTTTCCCGCCCGCGCGCCTGCCGCGCCCGCCAGACACAGACCCAAAGGCAAGACTCATGGATTACAATGCCCTCTTCCGCGATCAGCTCGATGCTCTGAAGCAGGAGGGCAATTACCGCGTCTTCGCTGAACTCGAACGCCACCGCGGCAGTTTTCCGCGTGCGCGGCATCACCGCGGCAACGCCCTTGCCGACGTTACCGTCTGGTGCTCGAACGATTATCTCGGCATGGGCCAGAACCCGGACGTGCTTGCCGCCATGCACGAGGCGCTCGATCGCTGCGGCGCGGGCGCCGGCGGAACCCGGAACATCTCGGGCACCAACCACCACCACGTCCTGCTCGAGGCCGAACTCGCCGATCTTCACGGCAAGGAGGCGGCGCTCCTCTTCACCTCGGGCTACGTCTCGAACTGGGCTTCCCTCGGCACGCTCGGCGCGCGGCTTCCGAATGCGGTAATTCTCTCGGATGCCTTCAACCACGCGAGCATGATCGAGGGCATCCGTCACGCCCGGTGCGAGAAACGGATCTGGAAGCACAACGACCCCCGCGACCTCGACCGCCAGCTCTCCGGTCTCGCGCCCGACCGGCCGAAGATCGTCGCCTTCGAATCGGTCTACTCGATGGACGGCGATATCGCCCCGATCGAGGAGATCCTCGACGTCGCCGAGAAGCACGGGGCGATGACCTATCTCGATGAGGTGCACGCGGTCGGGCTCTACGGTCCCCGGGGGGGCGGCATCGCCGAGGAGCGGGGCCTGATGGACCGGGTGACGCTGATCGAGGGTACGCTCGCCAAATCCTTCGGCGTCGTCGGCGGCTACATCACCGGTTCGCCCGACCTCATCGACTTCATCCGTTCCTTCGCTTCGGGCTTCATCTTCACCAGCGCCCTGCCGCCGGCGGTGGCGGCGGGTGCACTCGCCTCGATCCGGCACCTCAAGCGGTCCGATCTCGAGCGGCGTCGGCAGCGGGAGATGGTCCGCAAGCTCCGTGCCCGCCTCGATGCAGTCGGTATCCCGCACCTGCCGAACCCGAGCCACATCGTGCCGGTGATGGTGAAGGACCCGGTCAAGTGCAAGATGCTCTCCGACATCCTGCTCGACGACCACGGGATCTACGTCCAGCCGATCAACTATCCCACCGTCCCGAAGGGAACCGAGCGCCTGCGCTTCACGCCATCGCCGCTGCACACCGACGCCGATCTCGACCATCTGATTCGGGCGCTCACCGAACTCTGGTCCCACTGCGCCCTCAGCCGCGCCGTGGCCTGATCCACGGGCGCCGGGCAGGGTCGGGACGGAAGATACGCGCCCTTGGAACATGGCCGTTCACGGCGTGCGCTGCAGGGTCGGACCTCGGCGGAGGGATGCATGGATTCCTCCCGGCTCGATGAGGGCCGAAACGGCGCCCGCCCTCGAAAACCTGATCATCCCCACGATACGCAACTCAGGGACGCACGAGACGGGCCATGGCGGCGGCAAGCCAGCCGGTGGAAAGCGCCAGCGTCACGGCAACAAGGCCGTAGACGAGCGGCCGCTCCTGGGAGAGATTGAAAATCCAGCGCTCGAATCCAGCTTTGTGTACGGTGATATGCGTGCCGCCGACATGGATGACTTCCCGGTCCCGGACGAGGAAGAACCCGGCGACATAGGAGCCTTCGACGAGGTTGGCGGGAAGCTCGAACGTCGTCTGGAACAGGGTCTCCTCGATGAGACGCACGCCGTCCCCGAGCTGCGCGTAAAGGTTCTGGCTCTCCTTGATGCGCACGAGCGCCTCGGCGAATGGCCGGGTATCGGTGATGGTCGGATGGCCGCCCACGAGGCGCACCGCCTGGTCCATGCCGATGCCCCACCGCAGGCGCTCGGTTTCGGTCAGGATGTCGTCGACGGGCCGGGTGCTCGCGATGGCGTAGAAGCTTGGTGCCTGCGAGACGCGGACCCCCTCGGTATTTATCCAGATGCCGAACCGTCGCTCCTTGCGTCGGACCCAGACCGGTTGTTCGGGACCGCGCAGGGTGAGGATGATATCGAGCTGCCCCCCGTCGTCCGCGATCGCGCCATCGCGGCGGATCGCGCCGAAGACGAACACTTCGGAACCTTCGAAATCTGCGGTCAGGGCAATGTCGTCGGTGGAAATCCCGGTGACGATGCTTTCCTGCGCCGGAGCCGGAGAGCCGAATGCCATCAGGCCGACAAGGGCGACGACGGCGAGCCTCATGGCGCACTCGAGAGGGTATAGCGTTCCTCGGGCGGCAGCACGAGTTCCAGGGCAAGCTGGATGCCGACACCGAGCACGAGGAGCGCGAGGAGGACCCGGAGTTGTTCCGCCTTGAGCCGCGTCGCCATCGCGACGCCGATCTGCGCACCGATCACGCCGCCGACAAGGAGAACGAGGGCGAGGATCACGTCCACCGTCTGGCTGCGCCAGGCATGCAGGATCGTCGTGAAACCGGTCACGAACAGGAACTGGAAGACCGAGGTGCCGACAACGACCTTGGTCGGCATCCCGATCAGGTAGATCATCGCCGGCACCATGATGAACCCGCCGCCGACACCCATGATCGCGGCGAGGACGCCGACCACCAGCCCGATGACGAAGGGCGGGATCGCCGAGACATACATCTGCGAAGTGCGAAAGCGCATCTTGAGCGGCAGGCGATGGACCCAGGAACGGCGCCGGCGCGGCTGGAGGAGCACGTTCCTGTTCTTCTGGCGCCTGAGCGAACGCAGGCTCTCGATCAGCATCAGCCCGCCGATGCCGCCGAGCAGGATCACATAGCAGAGGCTGACGAAAAGCTCGATCTGGCCGGCGCGCTGGAGGAAGTTGAAAAGCTCGACGCCCAGGAAGGAGCCGAGCATACCCCCCGCGAGGAGCACGAGCCCCATCCTGAAGTCGACCGTGCGTCGTCTGACATGGGCGAGGAAGGCGGAAAAGGAGGAACCGGCGATCTGGTTGGCGGCGGAGGCGACCGCGATCGCCGGCGGAATGCCGATGAAGAAGAGGAGAGGCGTGAGGATGAAGCCTCCACCGACCCCGAAGAGCCCCGAGAGGATCCCGACCATGCCGCCGATCCCGAGCAGGAGCAGGGCGTTGACCGAGACCTCGGCTATGGGGAGATAGATGTTCATCGATCTGTCGCGCTCACGGTCCCTGGTCCGTGGCTTAGCCGATCTCGCGGGGCAATTTCCACTCCGACGCGATGCGGTGGCATTATGATCCCGGCCGTTGTGTCCGGGCGAGCGGGCGATACCGCTCTCTCTGGATGCTTCAGGACGGGAGCGGTCCGTTCGGCTTGCCACCGGCTTGTCCGGTGCGGTTCCGGCGGGTCTGGACGGGGCCACTGAGGCCGGCTCTCCAGCGTGGGAAAGCCGTGGGTCCCAAGGTGCCCACGCGTGAAACCCCGTCCAAGCCGTTGATTTGAGACCGTAGGAAAAACCTGCCTGCTCGTTAACGCTCCGTGGGGTCGCTCACCTCAACCTCTGACCTGCGCCGGAGATAGCGGCGGAGGATGCGTGCGAACTTCGCCGCACCAAGCGGAGCCATCGCCTTGGTCTGGTCGTGGCTGATCGTTTCCCCGGCGAGGCCGGCGCCCATGTTGGTGATGATCGAAACCGCCGCCACCCGAAGGCCGAGGAAGCGGGCGAGGATCACCTCGGGCACGGTGGACATGCCGACCGCATCGGCGCCGAGAACGCGGAGCGCGCGGATCTCGGCCGGAGTCTCGAAACTCGGCCCGGCGCACCAGGCATAGGTGCCTTCGTGAAGCGTCACGCGCTCGGCCGCGGCGGCCGCGTGGAGGCCCGCGCGCATCTCCGGATCGTAAGCCTCGACGAGGTTGACGAAACGGGCGTCCGTCGGCTCGCCGATGAGGGGATTGGCGCCGGCCATGTTGATGTGGTCGGCGATCAGCATGACCTCGCCCGCGCCGACGCCGGGCATGAGCGACCCGGCGGCGTTGGTGAAGATCAGGCGAGCCGCGCCGAGCGCCTTCAGCGTTTCGAGCGGCGCGCGCATCACGTCCGGCCGGCCGCTCTCGTAGTAATGGGCGCGGCCGGCGAGGACGGCGACGCGGAGACCTTCGAGCTCGCCGACCACCAGCGTGCCGCGATGGCCGGAGACACCGGCGCCGGGGAAGCCCGGCAGATTGGAATAGGGAATGGCGGTGCCATCGACCGCGTCGGCGAGAGATCCGAGGCCGGAGCCGAGCACGAGGCCGAGGGCGATCGGCTCCGGCCCGGCACGGTCGTGCACGATGCTGATTGCGTCCATCATCATTCCCTTCCCGCAGAGACTTGCCGCCCGCTCGGGCAGGG
>CAYMOD010000008.1:19361-20629 GCA_964391945.1 uncultured Rhodobacterales bacterium
GTCCGGGTCAATCCTCCTCTTCCGCATCGGAGTGAAGGTTCTTGCGCAGGACGAGTGCGCTGATCTTCCGGTGGCCGTCCTGACCGTAGTAGTCGTTGCGGAAGCCGGCGGGAGCATAGCCGGCCTCAGCATAGAGCGCGCGGGCCGCATCATTGTTCTCGGCAACTTCGAGATGGATTTCCTTCACGCCGCGGGCGGAGGCCGCGTGGGCGAAGGCCGCGAGGAGGCTGCGGCCGAGGCCCCGGCGGCGGGCTTCGGGGAGAACGGCGAGGGTCATGAGCTCCGCTTCGGGGCCGGCAACGCGGCCGAGGGCGAAGCCCTCGGGCGTTGCGACGAGAATCGTGCTGACGAGTTCGAGGAGGGCGGAGAATTCCGCCGCCGACCACGGCCGCGGCGCGTCCGTGAAACAACGGTGGTGGATCGCGGCGAGGGTTTCCGGCGCAGTGGCGGTCACGCCGGGTCCTCGAGGATCCGCGGCGGCGGTTCCGATGCGGGCGCTGCATCGGCTTCGCGCAGATAGAGGGGAGCCGGACGCCCGGAATGATCAAGACGCCCGGATGCGATGCGGGCGACGAAAGCGGGATCGGGCACGCTGCCGGGCAGGGCGTGCAGGCCGAGCCGCGCGGCGACCGCCTCCGCCCCGTCGCCGATCACCAACGCTCCCGGAGGCGCCGATATGGCATCCACCGTGACGAGCTGCGGTTCCGAATCCGCTGCGCCGTCGCGCATCAACTGGACATGGAGCCGGTCGAGCGGCGCCGCGATCATGACAAGCGCAGGGCCGACGGTGCCATGAGCGAGGGTTTCGAACCGGGTGATGCCAATCGCGGGAATGCCGAGGCCGAGCGCGAGGCCACGAGCGGCGGCGACCGAGAGACGAAGGCCGGTGAAATTGCCGGGACCGGTGCAGACCGCGACCGCGGCGAGATCCCGCCACGTGGCGCCGCCCGCCGCCAGCACCGCCTCCAGCATCGGCAGCAGAAGTTCGGCCTGGCCCCGGGCCATGGCCTCGTCCTGGCGCGCAAGCGTCTGATCGCCCGAAACGAGCGCGGCCGCGCATTGCGCGGCCGACGTGTCGAAGCCGAGGATCAGCGGCGGCTCAGAAGGCAACCGGCCTCACCTCCGTCACCTCGGGGATGTAGTGGCGCAGCAGGTTCTCGATGCCCATCTTCAGCGTCATCGTCGAGGACGGGCAGCCGGCGCAGGCGCCCTGCATGTGCAGGTAGACGACGCCGCGATCGAAGCCGTGGAAGGTGATGTCGCCGCCG
>CAYMOD010000009.1:0-13563 GCA_964391945.1 uncultured Rhodobacterales bacterium
TCAGCTCGTGTCGGCATCAAACCCCTCCCTCTTTCAGGAGGATGAATCAGAACCGCGGCGCTAGGGAAGCCTGTTTGTGGGCTAGAGCCTAGCGCAGGACGGGGACGGCCCTGATGTCGCGCGCGGCATCCTCGGCGGCGATGCGGAGCGAGCGAGCGATGCGCTCGGCGCGCTCGATGAGGTGGCGGGCACCGGCAGGCGTGCAGATCTCGCCTGCGGTCTCGCGGAAGAGGCCGAGCCAGCGGTCGAAATGCGCCTCGGACAGCGGCAGCCCGGCATGCGCCTGGACCGGCCGGCCATGGTAGCGCCCGGTCATCAGCGCCACCGACGACCAGAACGCCACCATCCGCGCAAGATGCGGCTCCCAATCGGTGATCCGCGCCGCGAAGATCGGCCCGAGCACAGCATCGGCACGCACCTTGTCGTAGAAACGGTGGACCAGTTCGTGCAGGCGGTCCTCGTCGAGCCCGGTCCGGGCCATCAGCCCGGCCGTCATCGCCGGCCGTGCCGAGACGATCCCGAGGGCAGAGGGCGTGACCGGGTCCATGGGCATCCTCGTCAGGCGGGGTTGCAATCCTGTCTGGCGCAGTTGGCGACCTGACGGAATCCCCCTTCGCGATTCTCCGTGCGGTCGCAAGGTGATCTAACTGCTGAAACAGGTTAGGTAAATGCCCATTCGATGATGGTCGCCGACATGCACCTGATGACGTTCACCGATTACGGCCTGCGCGCGCTCATGCGGATGGCGAGGGTGTCCGGGCGCGGCTTCACGGCCGGCAGCAGCAGCGCGATCAACGCCCATTCCCGATCCGTCGCGTCGCTTGCCCAGGTCCCGCCCGGGCGCACATGGTCGCCGCAGGCGATCGCCGTCCATGCCACCGATCTCCATCGCATCTCTCCAGGAACAACGGTGAATCAGGCCGTAGCGGTCGCTCAACCTCTTTCAGCGACTTCCCGGACAGGTTCCGGGGGTTCGGATGCTGGCTCCGCTTTCTTGCCGTCACTCTTCCGGAACGCTCTGTCCTCTCACTTCAACGGGCTGCCCTTCGATGCGCGCCGGTTGTCCCGGCAGCCCGCGAGACTGTCCGTGAATCCCGCTCCCCCTGGCAATCGATACAGAGTTTCACGCCCGGAATGGCGTGCCGGCGTGCCTCGGGGATCGGCTCCTCGCATTCCGCGCAATGCATCAGGCTTTCCCCGACCGCAGCGCGTTTCGACTGCATCCGCTTGAGCGCGTCCTCGATCGAGGCTTCAATCTGATCGTTAACCGCGCCGTCGCGCGCCCAGCCCACGGCCATGCCATATCCCTCCAGTCAGAAAGCGCACCGTAACGCGGGACATGGTGGCAGGTCAAAGAACTACAAGTCTTCTCTGGTGCTCCGTGTCTTCGGCATCCGGAACTACGACCTCCGAAAGTCAGTGGCTCCAGCGGAGGTGCACAAGGGTTGCAGGTGGCGGGGAGTGGGTTTTGCGGCCGGAAAAGACTTTGAACGGATGAATGATGCCGCCCGAAATCGATGGCATCAAGATACCGCAAAGCCATTCCCGCCAGATTGCCTGACTTTCAGGCCGGCAGGAGCGGGCCCGTCGGCCTGCTGGAGCGAACCCGCCCCGGAACCCGATGCGGGTGAACCGCTTTCTCCGGAGGGGCGGGCCTTTCGTTGCCAGGAGGCGAACGATCGACGAAAACCGCGAAGGAGAGCCGTTCCTGATGATGCCGGCCGACAGGTTCTCTCCAGGCTCAAGCGGATGGAGGCGGGTGTCTTCGATCCTGACGGGATCGTAACCGATACCGCAGCCCTCCATGCCGCGGCGTGGAAGGAGTTGTTCGATATCTATCTGGCCCGGCGCGCCGGAAGTCGGGAGGAGGAATTCCGCGCCTTCAATGCCGGGGAGGACTACCGGCGCCACCTGGACGGCAAGCCCCGTCACGCGGGCGTGCGGAATTTCCTCGCCTCCCGCGGCATCACCCTGCCTCATGGCGATCCGGGGGATCCGCCCGGCGACGGGACGATCTGCGCTCTCGGCAATCGCAAGAACGAGATCTTCCAGAAGCGGCTTGCGGCAGACGGCGTCGCGGTCTTCGAGAGCAGTTCGCGTTCATCCGCGGCCTGCGGGCGCCGGGCGTCAGCGCCGCCCTCGTCTCGTCGAGCAGGAACGCGGAAGCGGTGCTTGCCGCCGCCGGGCTGGCGACGCTCTTCGACGTGCGTATCGACGGAATGGAGGCGGAGCGGCTCGGGTTGAAAGGCAAGCCCGATCCGGACATCTTCCTTCATGCCGCGAAGCTCCTCGGCGTACCGCCTGCGCGTGTATTCATGGTCGAGGATGCGCGTCCCGGAGTCGAGGCGGCACGGGCTGCGGGCTATGGTCTCGTGATCGGGATCGCGCGAGAGGCCAGCGCGGTGGCCCTGCGTGAATGCGGGGCGGATCTGGTTGTAGGAGATCTCGGGGAGATCGGGATGGATATGGAACGCGGCACGACACAGCTAAAGGACGCGCTGGAGCATTATGCGGAGATCGAGCGCAGGCTGGGATCGAGCCGGCCGGTGATCTTCCTCGACTATGACGGGACGCTGGCCCCGATCGCGCAACGGCCGGAGCTTGCCGTGCTTTCCGAGGAAATGCGTCAGACGATCCGCGATCTCTCCCGGCTCTGCACCGTCGCGGTGATCAGCGGACGCGACCGAGAGGATGTGGAAGAACTCGTGGCCCTCGATCACCTGATCTACGCAGGAAGCCACGGTTTCGACATCGCAGGGCCGGACGGCTTGCGGATGGAGAACGAGGAGGCGGCAGGTTTCGAGCCGGATCTTGCGAAGGCCGATGCCGGGCTTCGCGCGTCCCTCGCGCGCGTGGGCGGGGTCCTGGTGGAGCGGAAACGCTATGCCATAGCCGTACATTACCGGCTGGTCGTGCCCGAAGATGTGGCGCGGGTGGAGGCTGCCGTCGATTCGACCGTCGCGGCGGCGGGGAACCGGCTGCGCCGGACGGGCGGCAAGAAGGTGTTCGAGATCAGGCCGCGTTTTCCCTGGGACAAGGGCCGCGCGCTCCTCTGGCTTCTGGAGGCGCTGGGGCTCGACCGGCCCGACGTTCTGCCGTTCTATATCGGCGATGACGAGACCGACGAGGACGCCTTCGCCGTCCTGCGGAGCCGGGGCATCGGCATTCTGGTGGGGGCCGAGCCGCAGGAGACGGCCGCGCATTATGGCTTGAGCGATCCGGAAGCGGCCGGACGTCTCCTGCGCCGTCTCATCGAGAGGCTGAAGACCGGCCAGTCATGAGCGACTGGACGCTGACCCATGAGGGGTTCGATCCGAAGCAGGAAGGTTTGCGCGAGACCCTCTGCACGCTTTGCAACGCCTATTTCGCGACCCGGGCGCGGCCGAGGCGGCGCCGGCTGGTGCATCTGGGCGCCCCCGCATCTGGCCGCCATCGAAGGGGTGCTGAAACCCGAGAACTGGTCCGGGCGGATCGGGGTGCGCTCGGCCCTCGACGGCCGGGTGATCAATGCCGGCGTGCCGCGCTACCGGCAGCTTGCGAGCAGGCACCACGACGCGATCGCGGCCGAACAGCTGGGCGAGGACAGCATCCTTCTCCACGTCGAGACGACCCAGTCGCGGCTGCGCATCGCCGAGGCCGCGCGCACGCGGGTCCATGCGGAGAGTGTGGAGACCGTCCCGGATCGTGAGCTTCTGCAGGAGGCGGGGTATACCGGCCAGGCGCCCGCCTTCGAGGTGGCAGAGGGACGCGCGGTCACGGTCGGGAAGATCGTGGCGCTCCATACCTCGCGCGACCGCGCGATCTCGGCTCGGAACCCTGCTTGCCGCGGCTGGAGCCGTGCGGCGGGCGGAGCGTTTCGAGGGCCTGCTGGAGAGCCATGCACGGGCATGGTCGCATCTCTGGCGCCGACGCTGCTCGAGATCGCCCGGTTCTGGCGAGCATCGCCGAATGGAACCCGGCGCGCGACCGGTACGAGATCCGCGGCGTCATGGGCCCGGCGAGTTTCACGACGCCTGTCCCTGGTCGGAGACACCGGACCTCGACAACAATGCCTACACCAACGTCATGGCCGCCTGGGCGCCCGCAAGGAAATGCTCGAGTTTCCCTGCATTCGCGAGAAAGGCGGCACGCGTCCCACCGAACCGGCGGCCGAAGCCTGAGCTCCTTCTTGCCGGTTCAGGCGTGGGACCCGGACGGCAGGCATTCGCCTTTCCGCAACGGGCGGGTCGGTCCCGGTGCGAACCGGGCCAAGCGTCGGTGGATCGAGACCGAGTGCTTTGCTCACGGCCGATTGGCCGTAGCGTGCCGGGCGGGTCTGGCCTAGGCTTTGCAGCAAGGCGGGCGCGGCCAATGAGTCCGGCAGATCGGCAGAGGAGGAAGGTCCATGGCGGCGGGATCGGTTCTGGTGGTGGACGATGAGCCGAATATTGCGCTTTCGCTCGAATATCTCATGAAGGCGCAGGGTTTCGATGTGCGGGTCGCGCGCGATGGCGATGCGGCGATCGCAGCCCTCGGGGAGCGGCTGCCGGATGTGATGCTGCTCGACGTGATGCTGCCGCAGCGCGACGGCTACGAGATCTGCCAGATGGTGCGGGCCAATCCCGAGTGGCAGGGGGTTCGGATCATCATGCTGACCGCACGCGGTCGGGCTGTCGAGCAGGAAAAGGGGCTGGCGCTCGGTGCCGACGACTACATCACCAAACCCTTCTCCACACGCGAGGTGATCGCGCGGGTGCGCCAGTACATGCCGGTGGCGGACGGCTGAGGCGAGACGGGGGATGCGCGCGAGATTCCTTGTGCTCGCCTGTCTCGCGGCGGGTTTCGGCTTTGCGCTGGCGTTCATCGCAGGACCATGGGGAGCGGCGGCGGCCGCGGCGCTCGCGGTGCTCGGATTGGGGCTTTGGGTGGAGCGGCGGGTTTCCCGGCCTGCGCGGCGCCTCGCCCGCGGGGTGCGCGGGGTGGTGGAGTCGCGCTCATCCGGGAACCAGCCGCGCGCAATCGGCGCGCACGGGCTCGGCGATCTGCCCGACGCGGTCGAGCTGCTGGTCACCGCTCTCGGGACTACCCGGCGCGAGGGGCGGAAGGCGGCGGAAGCGGAGGCGGCGCGGGTCGAGACTCAGAAAGTCTGGCTCGAGTCGATCGTGCAGGCGCTCACGGAAGGAATTTTCGTCTGCAACCGCCAGCACCGGATCATGCTCTACAATCAGGCGGCGGTGGCGCTGACCGGCCCGCCGGAGAAGGTCGGCCTCGGCCGTTCACTCGGCGCCCTGGTGTCGCTCGAACCTTTCCGGCACAATCTCGTCCGCCTCGAGAACCGCCGCCGTGACGGCGAACGGCTGGAGGTCTCCGCTCCCTTTGTCTGCACGGCGCCGGCGACGGGCGCGATGCTGCATGGGCGGATGGCCCTCCTCGAGGACCGGGCGGGGGGGATCTCGGGCTATCTCGTGACTCTCGTCGACATCTCCGAGGATCTGCGGCGGCTCGTAAAGGCAGATGGGGTGCGGCGGGCACTGACGCGTGAACTGCGCGCGACCATCGGCAATCTCCGGGCGGCGGCGGAGACGATGATGGCCATCCCCGATATGCCGCGGGAGGATCGCGCCCGTTTCGAGCGCATCGTGCTCGAAGAAAGCACAGCCGTGACCGAGACGCTCAACCGGCTTGGCCAGGAAATCCAGGGGCACATGCTCGGGCGCTGGCCGATGGCCGATATCTATGTCAGCGACCTTGTACGCAGCCTCGAAGCCGGGCTGGAAGGGACGGGCATCCGGGTCACCCTCGTCGGGCTTCCACTCTGGCTGCATGGCGACAGCCTGTCGCTGGTCGGTGTGCTCGAGGCGCTGGTGCGGCGGATCGCGGACGAGCATGGGATCGAGACGGTCGAGATCGAGCCGATGCTCGGCGACAGGCGTATATATCTCGATCTCGTCTGGCAGGGTGAGCCGGTGCGGGCGGGGGAGCTCGAGCGCTGGCTCGACGCGCCGGTGAGCGACGGCATCGGGGCGGAGCGGCTCCGGAACGTACTGGAGCGGCATGGTTCGGAGCCCTGGTCGATGCAGCGAGGCCGCGAAGGGATGGCGGTGCTCCGGCTGCCGCTCCTCGCGCCCAACCGGCCGCAGTTCGAACCAGAGGCCGAGCGGCTGCCGGCGCGGCCCGAGTTCTACGATTTCGGACTGCTGCGGGCGCACGAGGGAGACGCGGCGCTGGCGGCAAAGCCGATGCGCGAGATCGACTTCGTCGTCTTCGATTGCGAGATGACGGGGCTCCAGCCGATGCAGGGCGACGAGATCATCCAGATCGGCGCGGTGCGCGTGGTCGGCGGGCGCATCCTGACCGGAGAGGCCTTCGACCGGCTGGTCAATCCCGGCCGGCCGATCCCGCCGGCCTCGATCAGATTCCACGGGCTCACCGATGCCGATGTGGCCGGCGAGCCGCGGATCGGGGAGGTGCTGCCGGCGTTCCGTTCCTATGTCGATGATGCAGTGATGGTTGGCCACAACGCCGCCTTCGACATGAAATTCCTCACCCTGCGGCAAGCGCAAGCGGGCATCGTCTTTGACAGTCCGGTGCTCGACACGATGCTGATCTCCAGGATGCTTGACCCCGAGGAGGATGACCATTCGCTCGACGCGCTTTGCGAGCATTACGGGATCCCCATCCTGGGGCGCCATACGGCGTTGGGCGATGCGATCGCCACCGCCGAACTCCTGCTCCGGCTTTGCGAGCGGCTGGAGACGCGGGGCTTGACCAGCTTCGGGGATGTCACCCGGGCTTCGCGAATGGCGGCGCAACTCCGGCACCGGGAGGCCATGATCACTGCGGGTTAGAGCGATTTCGAAGCAGGCGGACCCGCCTGTTGACCCGGAAATCGCGACCCGCCGGCAAGACAGGGCGCCCGCTCCCATGCATCGGATCGGAAAACGCTCTGGCGAGAGATTCACGATGGCGGGGGCGGCCGGTTGGGGACGATCCGCTACGGGATACGCCGCCGCTGGCGATTGCCGCCTGGACCGACGCCTGTGACTACATCCGGATGCTGCGGATATGAATCGATCAGGATCAGGCTGCGGCGGGGCGACCGCTCTCGAACCGGATGGCGCCGGACGGTCTCAACGGCCTCCTCGACGACCTCGGCCGGCGTATCCTCAGGGAGACACTCCGCGAAGCCCGCCAGCAGGCGTGGCTCACGCAGGACTGTCGACTCCACGCCTCAGACAGCGGTGCGGCGCGACTTCTCTACCGGAGGTGGAGCCTTCGGCATGAGGCTGCCGGTCAGCATCTCCATGAAGATGCGCTGGGGCAGCATGAAAGCCATGAGACCGCCCATCGCCAAGGCCGCACCGGTGAAGAGATCAAGCATCGGATGACGGATCATGGTATCTCCTTCGGTTGTTTTTCAGACGCATGTTCTTCAGGCAACAACAGGATGCGGATGTTGTTCCGCAATGTCACCCCCCGATATTCGCGCAAGAGCCGGCCTGTGGCCTGCTGCCGGCCCGGGATCCGCGACCGTCCACACGAAATATCTGTCTGTTACCGGGGAGGCGCGATAACGATCGGCCTTTCCACGTCGGGAAGCCGCCTGATCCGGTAGGTGAACTCGTATTCGGGTCCGGTGGGTCCCGGCCAGCCAGTGCCACAGAAGCCCTCGGTAGGACCACACGGCCCACCGAGGACAAGCTTGTACTCGACGGAATCGCCAACCCCTGGAAGGGCCGCGAGCAATTGTTCCCGCGACCATATGACCGTTTCGCGCCCGATCAGATCATCCGCGGGACAAACTCCGTTGCGCAAGGGAGCCTGGTCACCGCGACCGATTCCGTGACAAAACTCCATAGTCGAAAACGGCCACGGCGGCTCGTCTCTCTCCCAGAACGAGAACTCGAAATACAGGAGTTCGGAGACTCCCCTGTCGCAGTTCGGGCGGGGAGCGATGCAACGTTCGTCGCGGCCAAAGCTCCGCGTGTCTCCGGTATCGATATCCTCATATGTCGTGGTAATTTCGATGAATACTGTTGGATTCAGGTCGGAAAAGACCGCATAAACCTCATCGGAGAAGGGCCAGTCATAACCCGATTCATCAATCGCCGTGAAACGCACGGCTTCCGCCACGAACTGGGGAACCAGGATGCGGATGATCTCGGGGGGCGGCTGGCCATGCGCGCCCTGCGGCCCGGGAACGACGCCGAGAAGGCAGACAAGAACAAGGCCGAGGCGGAATCTGTACAACCGTTCTCTCAAGGACATGGCCTGCTCCTTGAAAATGCCGAACCAACGCTTGCATTCGAGGCACCAGCGGAAGCCTCCTGATACTTCGGATCAGGGGAACATGATCGCACGCGCTTGCATCATCGCCTGAAATGCGACGCCGGAATCGATCATCCGTCCAGAAGATACATATACCCTGAATCGTTCATGAAATCATCCGGAAGTATCGACCTGCTCCGGTATTCCCACGGGGTTGCAAACCGGATGCGCGACCGGCCATGCCCGGAGTCGCCATGGGGCGAGGCCGGGTCAGAGACTTGAGGAGGCATGTCCTCTGCGCGGGATGATGGTGAGCGGTCCCGTGACCTGCGACCTTCGCGCAACAGGCCGGACGGAGGCCGGCCACGCATTCCGGGCACACCATGCCCGCAGGGTTTCCGCTTGCTAATCCTTTGTGAATCCGGTCGCGATGGCGCAATCATGGTGGAACGCAGCAAAGGAGACAGGAATGCACGTACTCGTCCTCGGAAGCGGCGTGATCGGCACCTCCACCGCCTATTATCTGGCCCAGGCCGGGCATGCGGTGACAGTGGTCGACCGCCAGCCCGGCCCGGGCCTGGAAACCAGCTTTGGCAGTGCCGGCCAGGTCTCGCCGGGCTACTCCGCGCCTTGGGCGGCGCCCGGAATCCCGGTCAAGGCGATCAAGTGGATGCTGATGCAGCACAGCCCCCTCGTCATCAAGCCAAGGGTCGATCCCGCGATGTGGCGGTGGGCGATGGCCATGCTGAGCAATTGCACCGCCGAGCGCTACAAGGTGAACAAGGCGCGCATGGTCCGCCTCGCCGAATACAGCCGCGACTGCCTCAAGGCCCTGCGTGCGGAGATCGGCATCCGCTATGACGGCCGTGCCCAAGGCACGACCCAGCTTTTTCGCACCCAGAAGCAGCTTGACGCGGTCGGCAAGGACACGGAGATCCTGGACGAGTACGGCGTGCCTTACGAGGTGCTCGACCGGGCCGGTTACATTCGCTACGAGCCGGCGCTGGCCGATGTGCAGGAAAAGTTCGTGGGCGCCCTCCGCCTTCCGGGCGATGAGACCGGCGACAGCTACAAGTTCACGGTGGCGCTCGCCGAGGAGGCCCGGAAACTCGGGGTGGAATTCCGCTTCGGCATCCGGATCGATGCTCTCGAGCGCGAGGGCGACCGCATCATCGGTCTCAGGACCGATGCGGGCACGCTGACTGCCGACCGTTACGTGGTCGCGCTCGGCAGCTATTCCACGGCGATGCTTGAGCCACTCGGGATTCGGATCCCGGTCTACCCGGTCAAGGGCTTCTCGATCACCGTGCCGATCACCGATCCCGCCAAGGCACCCGAATCGACGATCATGGACGAGACCCACAAGGTCGCGCTCACCCGCCTCGGCGACCGGATCCGCGTCGGCGGCACCGCTCAGCTCTCGGGTTTCAACCTCGACCTCGAGGAGCGCCGCCGCCGCACCCTGGAATTCGTCGTTACCGATATTTTCCCCAAGGGCGGCGATGTGGCACGTGCCGATTTCTGGACGGGGTTGAGACCGATGACACCGGATGGCACGCCGATCATCGGGGATACCCGCTTCAGCAACCTTTTTCTCAACACCGGCCACGGCACGCTCGGCTGGACGATGGCGACGGGTTCTGGCCGGGTTCTGGCCGACCTCATCAGCGGCCGCGAGCCTGAAATCAGTCTCGATGGCTTGACGGTGGCGCGTTACGGGTAGGACGAAAACCCAATCACGACCCTGCGTCCGATACGGGCAGGGGCGGGCCCTGATCAAGACGAGAGCCAACCGGCAGGAAGCCAGATGGAGACTTTTGCCTGCAATAGTGACCGCCATCAACCGCTTGGTCCGGGGTCGCACCATGACCGGCCTCGTGATCGTTGCCGCCGGGGTCTGGACAGCGGGGATTCCGGCGCCGCCCTCACCGCCACCGGATTCGCCGCGGCATCCCCGGCCCCTGGCGCTGCCTTTCTCGTGCTTGCGCTTGTTCTCTTTGCCTGTACGCCGATTCTCGGCTAGGTCTGTTCGACGAGAAGTGCTGGGAGTATCTGATGGGGACGGCGATCCAGAATCCCTGCCGCATTCTCCGGACAGGATGACGGCGGCGGAATGAGCACATCCGCGATCGACCGCGCCGGGGCGATCCTGACGATCGACCTCGAGGCGATTGCAGAGAACTGGCGTCGCCTTCGTGCGCGGCTTGGCGGCGCCACATGTGCAGGGGTGGTGAAGGCGGACGCCTACGGCCTCGGGGCGGCGCAGGTCGTTCCGGCGCTTGCCGCCGCCGGATGCCGCGAGTTCTTCGTTGCCCATCTCGAGGAGGCGGCTTCCCTCCGTCCACACCTGCCGGACCATGCCCGCGTCCATGTCCTGAACGGGCTGTCTCCCGGATCGGAGGCGGACTGCGTCGCGCTCGGCGCTGTGCCGGTGCTGAACGGCCGCGCCCAGATCGATGCCTGGCGGACGCTCGCTCGCCAACTCGAACGCAAGCTCGCAGCGGTCATTCAGGTCGATAGCGGCATGGCGCGGCTCGGCCTCTCGCCGCAGGAGGTCGATGCGCTGGTGGATGATCCCGCTGCGCTCGACGGTATCGAAGTGAGCCTGATCATGAGCCATCTCGCCTCCGCCGACGAGCCCGCGCATCCGGCGAACGCGCGGCAACTGGCATCCTTCGAAACCGCCCGCCGCCGGCTGCCGGCGGCACCGGCGAGCCTTGCGAACTCGTCGGGGATTTTTCTCGGGCCGGACTTTCACTTCGACCTCGCCCGGCCGGGCGTGGCGCTCTACGGGGTCAATCCGGTGCCGGGCGCGCCCAACCCGATGCGCTCCGTGGTGCGGCTTCAGGGCCGGGTGATCCAGACCCGCGAGATTCCCGGCGGTGCCGGCGTCGGCTACGGGCTCACCTGGGTGGCGCCAGCGCCAGCGCGGCTCGCCACCGTCTCGGTCGGTTATGCCGACGGTTATCTCCGCAGCCTGAGCAGCCGCAGTTCGGCGTGGCTCGACGGGACACGGCTGCCGATCGTCGGCCGCGTCTCGATGGATACGATAACGATCGATATCACCGCGCTCCCCAGGGGCAGGATCCGCGCGGGCACCCTCCTCGATCTGATCGGGGCGGACTATGGCGTCGATGCGCTTGCCGCCGATGCCGGCACGATCGGCTACGAGATCCTGACCAGTCTCGGCAATCGCTACGCCCGCGTCTATTCCGGCGGCGCCTGACCGACTGCCGCGTCGCCTGCCGGATACCATGCGATGGGCGTGCGCCTGAGACGTTCGTCGCCCGTATTTCGACTGTCCGATTGTTGACGGTTCCTGGCGGGAAGTCTGGGAAATGGCTCGCGGAATACCCAGCCGCCGCCAGGCCGTCCCGCTTCAGCAAGAATACAGGAATTCGCGCTGCAGGGCAGTATCTCGCGCATCCGGCGTCTGGCGACGGAGGGAGAGGAGACGGATTTCAACGCTGTCGGCGAAGGGCGGCGCTACTGGCTGAGCCTGACGAAGACGTTCTGAACCAGTCGGCGGGGCCGCTTCGGGAGCGGCCCCGCCCCAAGGCGAGCGGCCCATGCGGCGTTGACGAACAGGTAGATTTTAACCACGATTTGAAATCAAGGGTTTGAGAGGATTTTCACGCGTGGGCGCCTCTCGTCCACACCCGGAAACATCCTCGGCCGAGGGTGTCATCAGACGTGATGCAGCGCGACGAGCTTGCCGCCACGGCTGAGGAGGGGGCAGCGGGTGGCGCGGAGTGGCGTGCATGGTTCGACGCGGACCTGACTCTGCGGGCGGGTTCGCGCCCCTCGCCTGCGCCGGTCCGGGTCAAGATGACGGGGAAATTCTCTCGGTAATCAGGCGGCATCCTGGCGTGGCTTCGCAAGGAGGGCCGACCCTTTACGTGCCTGCCGATCAGCCGCATGGTGTCTCCCGGCCCGGAAAGGATCAGCGTCATGGCCTCGCTCCTCGCGCTCGTGCTTGCCCTGTTCGTCGCTGTCGCCCTCGCCGCCGGCACCCATGCCGAGAACCGTCCCGCGCCGGAGACTACCGCGGCGATCGCGGCGCGTGAGGCGGTGACGGCGGAGGAATGGATGGCGGTGGCCGCGCATCCGCTGGCGGCGGAGGCAGGTCGGGACGTGCTCGCCTCCGGGGGCTCGGCTGCGGATGCGGCGGTAGCGGTGCAACTCGTCCTCAACCTCGTCGAGCCGCAGAGTTCAGGGATCGGCGGTGGTGCCTTCGCCCTCTACTGGAGCGCGGCCGAAGGGGAACTTGCAAGTTATGACGGGCGCGAGACGGCGCCGATGGCAGCGGGCGAGGATTACTGGCTCGACGAGGCGGGCGAGCCGGTGCCGTTCCAGGAGGCGGTCGTCGGCGGCCGTTCGGTGGGTGTGCCGGGGACGCTGAAGCTTCTCGAGGAACTGCATGCGCGTCATGGGCGCATTGCCTGGCCGGAACTCGTCGCGCCGGCGATCCGGCTTGCCGAGGAGGGGTTCCAGATCTCGCCCCGGCTCGCGCATGCGATCGCGGAAGCCCAGATGCGCGGGCTCGGCAGGTTCGAGACGGCGCGGGAATATTTCTTCGACGAGGACGGGGAGCCGCTCGCTGCGGGAAGCCTCCTCAAGAACCCGGACTTCGCGCGCACACTCAGGATGATCGCCCAGCACGGGTCCGCATCCTTCTACAACGGCGCGATCGCGCGGGATATCGTCGCCTCTGTCGCGACCGAGATCAACCCCGGGGAGATGACACTCGACGATCTCGCGCTTTACGAGGTGATCGAGCGAACGCCGGTCTGCGTGGATTACCGCGCATTCGAGATCTGCGGGATGGGGCCGCCGAGTTCGGGGGGGCTGACGGTCGGGCAGATCCTCGGCATGCTCGAACCCTTCGGCCTTGCGGCGCTCGGGCCGGGCGCAGAGGCGGAGCACCTGTTCATCGAAGCCTCCAAACTCGCCTTCGCCGACCGCGACCTCTACATGGCGGACGAGGATTTCGTGGACATGCCGGAGGGGCTGCTCGATGCGGATTACCTCGCGGCGCGGGCGCGGCTGATCGACTCGGAAGCGGTGATCGAAGGGGCCGAGGCCGGCGCTCCGCCGTGGGAGGAAGCGGCGCGGCGCGCGCCGGACCGCCAGGCCGAGTTGCCGGCGACCTCGCATTTCGTGATCGTCGATGGCCGGGGCGACATGATCTCGATGACGACGACGATCGAGACCGGGTTCGGCAGCCGGGTGATGACGAACGGCTTCCTGCTCAACAACGAACTCACCGACTTCTCCTTCGTGCCGGAGGAGGAGGGCGCGAAGGTCGCCAACCGC
>CAYMOD010000009.1:13663-20560 GCA_964391945.1 uncultured Rhodobacterales bacterium
GATTGAGGCGTCCTGACGATCACGAGCCCGGCCCTCGGCCAGGTGTCCGGTGCGACGGGAGCATTCCCGGTTCATCGCTCCAGCGCCGCGGTCGCTGCGGCCTCCCTCTCCGTCCACGGATCGCGCCGGGGCGCGCAAGGCATTTCCGCATATGGGCGGAAAGCACCGGCGAGGGGTCGAGAAGCCTGAACCTGCCCATGGCCTCGATGGTGCCCGCGATCATGAAGTCAGCCATGGTGAACCGATCCGCGGTGATCCATTCCCGGCCCGTCAGCCGCGTTTCGAGTATCGCCAGCATCCTGTCGAAACTGCCCATGGGCAGGCGGCAGGGTTGAAGGGCAGGTCGATGAATTTCCCGGTCATCGCCGGCTCCATCACCGAAGGGGGTGTAGAGCAGCCAGAAGAGAAACTCGCCACGAGCGGGGTCGGCCGCTGGCGCGAGTTCGCCGGGCGCGTAGCGGTCCGCGAGATAGAGGGCGATGGCGGCCGCATCGGCAACGCAGACCTTGCCATCGGCGAGAGCCGGCACCTTGCGGAGCGGGCTCGCAGCCAGGAAGCCGGGCGGATCGCTACGGGTGGCGGCCCGGATATCGACAGGTTCCAGCACGCAGGGTTGACCGATTTCCTCCAGCGCCCAGAACATGCGGACCGCGCGGGTTCGTGGAAACCAGTAAAGCGTGATCATCATTCCTCCGGAAACTGCTTCTGAACAGGGGCTGTCTGATGGGACCGCGGACGAGCCGCCAATGGAATCATAAGATGGCCAAGTACCACTGCCAGTCGGCGCCGATACCGGCAGGCCGGTTGCGCCGCGAGCGGCAGCGGTGCTCGGGTCCGATCTCGCCATTGGCGATCCGGTGAGGGTTCGGGTAAGGTCGCGCGACCGGAAGCAGCAGGGCCTGCAGAATGGATCGCCTCTCCGAAATGGAAGCCTTCGTGCATGTTGTCGACTGGGGCGGCTTCACCGAGGCCGCGCGCAAGCTCGGCATGTCGAAATCGGCGGTCTCGAAACACATCGCCTCGCTCGAAACCCGGCTCGCGGTGCGGCTCCTCGACCGCACAACCCGCCGCGTCTCCCCGACCGAGATCGGCCTTGCCTATTACGACCGCGCGAAGGCCGTGCTCAAGGATGCCGCCGAGGCCGACGACATGGTCACCGCCATGCAGGCGCAGCCGCGTGGCGCACTGCGGGTCTCCGCGCCGGTTTCCTTCGGTGTCACCCAGCTCTCCGGTGCCGTCGTCGCCTTCCTCGATGCCTATCCGGAGGTGGAGATCCATCTCGTCCTCGACGACCGTTTCGTCGAGATCATCGCCGAAGGGTTCGACCTCGCGATCCGTATCGGCACGCTCGCCGACAGTTCGCTGCGTGCGCGCAAACTCGCGGAATCGCGGGCGAAACTGGTCGCGGCACCCGGTTACATCGCCGCGCAGGGCACGCCACGCGCGCTGGACGATCTGACGGAGCACCGCCTTCTCCATTATTCCAACCTCTCCACCGGCAACGTCTGGCGGTTCCGGACCGTGAAGGGGCAGGAGCGGCAGATCCGCGTCGGCGGGCGCCTGACCGCCAACAACGGCGAGACGCTGCGCCGCGCGGCGGAAGCGGGCCTCGGCATCGCGATGCAGCCCGCCTTCATCCTCGGCGACGCGGTGCGCTCGGGAAGGCTCGTCGAGATCCTGCCCGATTACCCGCTCGAGACGCTCGGCATCCATGCCGTCTATCCGCCGGGCCGGTTCACGCAGCCAAAGCTCAGGGTCTTCATCGACTTCCTCGCCGAGTATTTCCGCGACATGGGCCCGGACAACTGGCATAGCTGAGGGCCGGCGCGCCGGAACCTCTCCGCATCCTCGACGGTTGTGCGGCGGCGACCCGCGGGCGGCCCGCCGCCCATCCCCGCCGCCCGTCCCGCCGAGAAGGACCGAAGGATGTTTCGCCCGCTCTTCACCAGACAGTTCTGGCTCGACCTCAATGCCGAGATCAGCGAAGACAACGTCTTCAACGGTGCCGCCGCCCTCGGCTTCTACCTGACGCTTGCGATTTTCCCCGCCTTCATCGTGGTGATGGCGGTGATTCCCTACCTGCCGGTCCAGAACGTCGACCAGGCGATCATGGACATGCTCGGCCAGGTGCTGCCGCCGGAGGCGGCGGGGCTCGTCGAGGGCATCGTACAGCAGGTCACCGCAGAGCAGCGGGGCGGCATCCTCTCCTTTGGCATCCTCGCCACGATCTGGTCGGCGTCGAGCGGCATGTACGCGATCATGCAGCAGCTCAACATCACCTACGACGTGAAGGAGGCGCGGAACTTCGTGATGGCGCGGCTGACCGCCATCCTGCTCAGTGTCGCCTTCGTCGCGCTGGTGATCGGCGCCTTCTCCCTCGTCGTGCTCGGGGGCGTGATGGAGGAATGGCTCTTCAACCTCTTCGGCCAGAACGAGGCGATCGTGCTCGCCTTCCGCGTCTTCCGCTGGGTGGTGATCTTCCTCGCGCTGCTCTTCGGCTTCGCGCTGATCTACAAGTTCGCGCCGAACGTCGAGCAGAAATTCGCCTTCATCACGCCGGGTGCCGTTCTCGGTACGGTGCTGCTGGCGGCGGGGTCGCTGGCGTTCACGATCTACATCCAGAACTTCGGCGACTACAACGCGACCTACGGCTCGATCGGTGCGGTCATCATCCTGATGCTCTGGCTCTATCTCGCGGGGCTCGTGATCCTGATCGGGTCCGAGATCAACGCGCTCGTCGAGCATTACAGCGCGGGAGGAAAGCGCAAGGGCGAGAAGCGCGAAGGCGGCGGCGAGGGCGGGAGCCTGCATGGTCCGGACCCGGAGCCGGAACCGGAGCCGGAGCCCTCAGCGCCCGCGCCGCGGCCGAGCCTGATCCCGCTCGCGGCGCTCCTCGTGCTGAAGGCGTTCGACCGCCGCACCCCGGATGCCCGGGCCGGCGGCGCCGGGCACGAGCGGCCCGGTGCGCCGACTTGACAGGCGGTCCCGGGACGCACCAGTCTTGGCCGGTTCAACCCGACCCGGGGCGCAAGCGCCGGGGTTGCGAGACACGGGCCGGGCATCGACCGGTCCCTGGGAGGAGCAGCATGAGACGTTTCCTGTTGGTCGCGGCGGGGGGCGTCGTTCTCGGTTTCGGATGCACGGGAGTAATGGCGCAGACGCTGCCGTTTCCGCCGGGGGAGGACGGGCGTTTCAACTGGGAGAGTTTCGAGGCATTCGGGCGCGATCACGACCTCTCCGGGCGGACACTGACGATCGTCGGTGATTGGACCGGCGTCGAAGCGGCGGATGCCGAACGGGTGTTTGCCTATTTCGAGGCGGCGACCGGGGCCACGGTCAATTACGCGGGCTCCGATGGCTTCGAGCAGGATATCGTGATCGCGGCCGAGGCCGGCTCCGCCCCGGACATCGCCGTCTTCCCGCAGCCGGGCCTCGCGCATGACATGGCGCGGCGTGGCTTCCTCGAGCCGCTTGGGGAGGCGATGGCGGAGTGGACGCAGGAGAACTACGCCGCCGGCGAATCCTGGGTCGATCTTGCCACGTTCGAGGGGCCGGAAGGGGAAGAGGCGCTTTACGGCTTCTTCTACAAGGTCGATCTGAAATCGCTGGTCTGGTATGCGCCCGACATGTTCGATGAGATGGACTACGCGATCCCGGAGACGCTTGAGGATCTCGAGGCGCTCACCGAGCGGATCGTCGCGGACGGGGGCACGCCCTGGTGCATCGGCCTCGGCGCGGGGGCGGCTACCGGATGGCCGGCGACCGATTGGGTCGAGGACCTGATGCTGCGACTGCACGAGCCGGAGGTCTACGACCGCTGGGTGACGAACGAGAGCCCGTTCGACACACCCGAGGTGGTCGAGGCGATCGAGGCATTCGGCTGGTTCGTGAGGAACGACGAGTTCGTGCACGGCGGCACGCAGGCGGTGGCGACGACCGATTTCCGCGATGCGCCGCGCGGCCTCTTCGGGTTCCCGCCCGATTGCTACATGATGAAACAGGCGTCGTTCATCCCGACGTTCTTCCCGGAGGGCACCGAATACGGGCTCGACTGGGATTTCTTCTACTTCCCCTCCTCGGCTGCGCGCGACCTCGGCAACCCGGTGCTCGGCGCCGGCACGCTGTTCACGATCATGGAGGACGGCGAGGCGGCGCGGGTGTTCATCGAATTCCTGAAGACGCCCATCGCTCACGAGATCTGGATGGCGCTGTCGGGTTTCCTGACGCCGCACGAGGGGGTGAATCCCGACACGTTCAGCGACGATTCGCTTCGGGCGATGAACGAGATCCTGCTGGAAGCCACGACCTTCCGCTTCGACGCATCCGACCTGATGCCCGGGGAGATCGGGGCGGGTGCCTTCTGGACCGGCATGGTTGATTTCGTGGGCGGCGCCGAGGCGCAAGCGGTAGCGGCAGAGATCGAGCAGCGCTGGGAGACGGTACGGTAGCGTCGCGGGGAGGCGGCGATGCATGCGATGGCCCAGGGACTGCTCACGATCCTGATCGGGGTCGGAGGGTGTATCGGCTACTTCTACGCGGCCAACATCATCCTTGACCGGATGATCTTTCCGGCGAGGGGGCTGCGGGCCGGTGTCAACATCAACCGGGCGAACCGGGTCCGGCCGTGGCTGTTCCTGTTCCCGGCGCTCCTCGCGCTCGGCCTCTACCTCGTCTACCCGGTTGTTGGCTCGTTCTGGCGTTCGCTGTTCGACCGCTCGGGGGGCACCTTCATCGGGCTCGGGAACTACGAGGCGCTGCTGGCCGACGCGGGGTTCCGCCAGAGCCTTTTCAACAACGTCCTCTGGGTGCTGGTCGTGCCTGCCGCCTCGACCTCCTTCGGGCTGATCGCGGCGCAGCTCACCGACCGGCTGTCCTGGGGCAGCATCGCCCGGTCGCTGATCTTCATGCCGATGGCGATTTCCTTCGTCGGCGCGTCGCTGATCTGGCGATTCGTCTATGCGAACAATGCCGGGAGCGGGCTGATCAACGCCCTGCGCGCGGCGCTCGGTGCAGGGGGTCCGGTCGATGTGCTGCAGATCCCGTTCTGGAACAACTTCTTCCTGATGTTCATCCTGATCTGGATCCAGACGGGGTTCGCGATGGTGATCCTGTCGGCGGCGCTCCGCGGCATTCCGGAGGAGACGGTGGAGGCGGCGGTGCTCGATGGGGCCAACCCGTTCCAGATCTTCTTCCGGATCAAGGTGCCGCAGATCATGGGGACGATCATGGTCGTATGGACGACGATCACGATTCTCGTCCTCAAGATCTTCGACATCGTCTATGCGACCACCGGCGGCAATTTCGGCACCGAGATCCTGCCCTCCTACATGATGGACTACATGTTCCGCGATGACGGGCGCGCGACGGCGGTGGCCTTCGTGATCATGATCCTCGTGCTGCCGGTGATGGTCTGGAACATCCGCCAGGCCCGCAGGGAAACCCGGTGAGGGCGGCGGGCGGGAAGGCGGGCCTGACCTGGGCGGTCAACATCGCCGTGGTAACGATGGTGGTGCTCTGGCTGGTGCCCACGCTCGGGCTCCTCGTCTCTTCCTTCCGCGACCGCGATCAGATCGGCGCGACCGGCTGGTGGGAGGCGCCGTTCGGGGTCGAGCGCGCCTTCCGCGTCCGGCCGCCAGCGGAAGGGGGACGCGAGGAGGACGGGTTCTGGGTGATCGAGGGCAACGTCTTCGCTGACGCGGGCGTGGCGGCGGCCTTCGGCGGCGAGGGCGGGCGGATCGCCGGGTTCGGCAACCGCGGCCACGATCCCGGCCGGTACGAACCGGGTGAGGTGGTGGAGGCCAGCGACGGGACGCTGGTCGTGAACGAGGATGGGAGCTTCCGCCACACGTCGGCGGAGGAGCCCGGCCACCGTGGCCCGAGCATCTATTTCGAGGCGCTGACGCCGCCGACGTTCACGCTCGCGAACTACGAAACGGTGCTCTTCTCGGACGGGATGGACCGGGCCTTCATCAACACGATGACGGTGACGATCCCCGCGACGATCCTTCCGATCCTGATCGCGGCCTTCGCCGCCTATGCGCTCGCCTGGATGGAGTTCCCGGGCCGCGCCCTCCTGATCGCGGCGGTGGTCGGGCTCCTCGTCGTGCCGCTCCAGCTGGCACTGGTGCCGCTCCTCGGTCTCCACAACCGGATCGGCATCGGGCAGAGCTTCCTCGGCATCTGGCTCGCGCATACCGGGTTCGGCCTGCCGCTCGCGATCTATCTCCTCCGGAACACCATGGTCGGGTTGCCGCGCGACATCATCGAGAGCGCGCGGGTGGACGGCGCGACGGATTTCCAGGTGTTCATGAAGATCGTGCTGCCGCTCTCGTTTCCGGCGCTCGCCTCGTTCGCGATCTTCCAGTTCCTGTGGACGTGGAACGACCTGCTCGTCGCCAAGGTCTTCCTGCCGGGCGATCGCGCGTCACAGGTGATGACGGTCAGGATCGTCGATGACCTCCTCGGTTCGCATGGCGGCGACTGGGGCATTCTCGCGGCGGCGGCCTTCGTCTCGATCGCGGTGCCGCTCGTGGTGTTCTTCACGATGCAGCGCTACCTCGTACGCGGCCTGCTCGCGGGTGCGGTGAAGTGAAGGCAGGGAATGGTCGATGACGACGGTGAGGCTCACCGATGTCAGCAAGGCGTTCGGGCCGGTGGAGGTTCTGCGGAACATCAGCCTCGACATCGCCCAAGGCGAGTTTGTCGTCTTCGTCGGCCCGTCGGGCTGCGGCAAGTCGACGCTCCTGCGGATGATCGCCGGGCTCGAGCGGATCACCGGCGGCACGCTCGAGATCGGCGGGCAGGTGATGAACGACGTGCCACCCGCGCGCCGGGGCATCGCGATGGTGTTCCAGTCCTACGCGCTCTACCCGCACATGACGGTGCGCGAGAACATGG
>CAYMOD010000010.1:0-19919 GCA_964391945.1 uncultured Rhodobacterales bacterium
CGTGCCCACCGGCCGCGCCCATTGGCACACGCTCTTGCGCGCCCGCGCCATCGAGACCGGCTGTTTCGTCCTCGCCCCGGCCCAGACCGGGAGCCACCGCGTGAGCCGCGGCCCGGAGCGCCGCACCTTTGGCCACTCCCTCGCCGTCGCCCCTTGGGGCGAGGTGCTGGCTGATGCCGGCGAGGAACCGGGCGTCACCCATATTGATCTCGACCTCGGAGCTGTCGAACGCGCCCGCAGAAGCGTCCCCTCGCTCGGCCATGACCGGCCCTACGCCTCCCCGGAAGCCTGACCCCACGGTCACTCGGAGGGGCGCACGCTCGCCGTCACGTAATTCACGCTCAGGTCCCGATGCGAGATCCCCCAGCGCCAGCGCAGCGGGTCGAAGACCATCCCCGTCCGATCCACGGGCTCGAGCCCCGCCCGCCGTAGCAGGTCGAAAAGCTCGTCCGGGGTGATGAACTTCCGCCAGTCATGCGTCCCCTTCGGCAGCCAACGCATCACCCGTTCCGCCCCGACGATCGCGAGCGCGAAGCTCCGCGCCGTCCGGTTGAGGGTCGAGGTGATCATCAGTCCACCGGGCCGCAGGAGCCGCCGGCAGGCGCTCAGATACGCGAGCGGATCGGCGACATGCTCCACCACCTCCATGTTGAGCACGACGTCGAAGACCTCGCCCGCCGCGGCCAGCGCCTCGGCCGTGGTGTGGCGGTAGTCGATCGCGAGGCCCGAAAGCCCGGCATGGAGCCGCGCCACCGGGATGTTGCGCTCGGCGGCATCCGCCCCCACCACCTCGGCCCCGAGCCGCGCCATCGGCTCCGCAAGCAGCCCCCCGCCGCAGCCGATGTCGAGGATGCGCAGGCCCGTGAATGGCCGCTCCGCCTTCGGGTCACGGTCGAATTCCGCCGCCACCTGGGCGACGATGTAGCCGAGGCGGCAGGGGTTGAGCATGTGGAGCGGCTTGAACTTCCCCTCCGGGTCCCACCACTCTGCCGCCATCGCCTCGAACTTGGCGATCTCGGCCGCGTCAACCGTGCCGCCGCCTTCCGTTGTACTCATGTCGCCAACCTGCGATTGTTCCTCTGGTGCAGGTGATACATAGTGCCACCATGAAGGAAAACCTCGGCCATTCCGGCGCGGGTCCCCGCCCGGGACTTTACCCGCCCATCGAACCCTTCCGCCAGCAGGTGCTCGAGATGCCGGGCGGCCACCGGATCTATGTCGAGCAGTGCGGGAGACGGGGCGGCCGTCCGGTCGTCGTGCTGCACGGCGGGCCCGGCGGCGGCTGCTCGCCCGGCATGCGGCGCTTCTTTGATCCCGGCCATTACCGCACAATCCTCTTCGACCAGCGCGGTTGCGGCCGCTCTTCGCCGCACGCGAGCGTCGAGAACAACACCACGTGGGATCTCGTCGCCGATATCGAGCGTATCCGCGAATCCCTCGGCATCGAGCGCTGGATCGTCTTCGGTGGCTCCTGGGGCGCCTGCCTCGCCCTCATCTATGCCATCACCCATCCCGATCGCGTCGAGGCGCTGGTGCTCCGCGGCGTCTTCACCATGACTCGCGACGAACTCGACTGGTTCTACGGCGGCGGTGCGGGTGCGTTCTGGCCGGAGCACTGGCGGAGTTTCGTCTCGCTGGTGCCGGAGGCCGAGCGCGACGATCTGATTGCCGCCTACCACCGCCGCCTCTTCGGCCCGGACCCGGTCGAGCAGTCCCGTTTCGCCCGTGTCTGGGCCGGCTGGGAGAGTGCGCTCGCCGTGCTCGACCCCGGCGAGGGCCGCGGCTATCCGTCGGGCGCCTATGCACTGGCTTTCGCCCGGATCGAGAACCACTATTTCACCCACAGGGGCTTTCTCGACGGCGACGGCTGGATCCTTCGCAACATGGACAAGGTGGCGCAGATCCCCGGCTGGATCGTCCAGGGCCGCTACGACATGATCTGCCCGCCGAAGACCGCCCACGCCATCCACCACGTCTGGCCCGCGTCGCGGCTGCGCATGATCACCCAAGCCGGCCACGCCCTCTCCGAGCCCGGCATCACCGCGGAGCTCGTCGGCATCATGGACGGGCTGAAGGTGGCGGGATGACCGGGCTCAAGCGTTTCGTGACGGCACAAGACCGCGTCTGGGCGGAGGTCGAGGCCGAGCTTGCCGCCGGCGCCAAGCGTTCGCACTGGATGTGGTTCGTCTTTCCCCAGTTCGCCGGCCTCGGCCGCAGCGAAACGGCGCGGTTCTACGCGCTCCGCGACCTCGATGAGGCGCGCGCCTACCTCGCCCATCCGGTGCTCGGACCCCGGCTCAAGACGGCCTGCGACCTCGTGCTCCGCCACCACGGCACCGCGCCGGAGGCGATCCTCGGCAGCATCGATGCCGCAAAGCTCCGCTCCTCGATGACCCTCTTCGAGCGCGTTGATCCAGCCGAGCCGCGTTTCGCTGCCGTCCTCGATACCTTCTACGAGGGCCGCCGCTGCCCGCTCACGCTCGAACGCCTCGGCGGCTGACCCTCCGTCAGCCCGGTGCCCGCGGTTGTGTCAACACTTGGGCAGGTTTTATCTAGGTTTTGAACCAATTACTTAAGTGGTTTCCACGCATGGGCACCTCTCGCCCATACCCTCGAAAACCGCATTCCGCAGCCTCACGCCGGTGCTTCGAGGGGCCGAAGACCGGGGAGCCCGCCGCACCTGCCGAAGCTGGCGACGGCATGATCGCCCGGCCGGCCGATACGGGAGCGGCCGGTTTCTCGCTTCCGCAGCCTCGACCCCCGCCGCCGTGATCGGCTATGGATTAATGGATTATCCGTCGGGCGCGCGTGAGCCTGCGACAAGAAGGAATCAAGGGATGACACGCATCGTCTACGTGCTGAACGGGCCGAACCTGAACCTGCTCGGGAAGCGGCAGCCCGAGATCTACGGGACAGGAACGCTTGCGGATGTCGAGGCCGGATGCCGCCGGCTCGCGGACGACCTCGACCTCGCGGTCGAATTCCGGCAGTCGAACGCGGAGCACGAGATCATCGACTGGATCCACGAGGCGCGCGAGCGGGCGGCAGGTATCGTGATCAATCCCGCCGCGTACACTCACACCTCCGTTGCAATTCTCGATGCACTGAACACATTCGAAGGACCGGTGATCGAGATCCATGTCTCCAACGTCCACCGGCGCGAGGGTTTCCGGCAGCACTCCTACGTCTCGCTGCGCGCCGACGGGGTGATTGCGGGTTGCGGTACGCAAGGCTATCTCCTCGCGCTCCGGCGGGTGGCGCAGTTGACAGCCGAGGGCGAGGACGCGAGGCGAGCGGACTGACAAGGGAGCGGGCACGATCTTGTCCTTTCTTGCCGATCTCAGGAAAGCACTGCGCAGCTTTGTGCGGATCGCCGGTCGTCCGGTGCGCAAGACCTGGGGCAAGGGCGGTGTCGTGCTCCAGCCCTATCGCGGCTACGGATCACGTCACCGGGTCTTCGTCATCGGACGCGTGTTCCGCCAGAGCAGCACCACTCCCGTGCGCGGTGCCTGGGATCTCCGGCGCCAGCTTCGGGACGTCTGGCGGCGCCTGATCCGCCGCTCGATTTCCGGCGTGCATGTCCAGGGGCAGATTTTCGGAACGGATGCCGAAGCCGTGACGGACGCGGACGGCTATTTCCGGCTGGAATGGGAGGTGGACGGCCCGGTTCCGGAGGGACGCTGGCACGCCGCCGACCTCCGGATCGAGAAACCGGCCCCGGTAGAGGCGGCGGCCGAGGTCTATATCGCGCCAGAAGCCTCGCGATTCGCGGTGATATCCGACATCGACGATACGGTGATGCACACCGGTGTCGCCAACAGGCTCGGGATGATGTGGCGGCTCTTCGTGCAGGACTCGAAGAGCCGGACGGTCTTTCCCGGGGTGAGCGCGCTCTACCGCGCGCTGCACGCCGGCGCCTCGGGCAACGACGGCAACCCGATGCTCTATGTCTCGCGCGCGCCCTGGGGCATCTACGACGTGCTCGAGGAGTTCTTCCGCCGCCACGGCATCGCGGAGGGACCGATCCTCATCCTGCGGGAATGGGGGGTGAACTGGCGAAACCCGGTGCCGCGCCGGGCGGAGGATCACAAGCGGGTCCTGATCGAGGCGATCATGGACCTCTACTCCGATCTCCCCTTCGTCCTGATCGGCGACAGCGGCCAGCACGACCCATGGGTCTACCGCGAAGCGGTGGAACGGCATGGCGAGCGTATCCTCGCCGTCTATATCCGCGACGTCACGCCGAAGGACGCCCGCATCCGCGCCGAGATCGCCGGGATCGCTGCCGCCATCCGCGAGGCAGGCTCGGACCTCGTACTGGCCGCGGACACCGCTACCATGGCCGAGCACGCCGTCATGCGCGGCCTGATCCTCTCGGATGCAGCCGAGGCGGTCCGCGTCCGCCAGGCGGAAGCGCTGCGGGAAGCGAAAGGCCTCCCACGCGTGAAGACCCAATCAAGCTATTGATAGGCGTAATTTCAGAAGTTACCCCGCCGGGAATCATCCGTGGCATCACCCTGCCTGCGGCGCCACCGGGACCAGGCGAGGAGGCCCACTCCCGCCACGCCGAGCGCGGCCCAGCCGCTCGGCGGCAGTGACAGCGCCACCCGCTTGGCGAAATGCGCCACCCGGTTCTCGGAATAGCCGGCGCGTTCGGGATCGGCGAGATGCGAACGGGCAAGCGCCTCCGCTGCCTCGCTGACCTCGCGGATGGGGATCGGCAGGAGCGAACGGCCGCGCTCCTGCGCAAGCGCGCGCACCACCGCGAGGAGGGAGTTCTCCCGCGCCATCGCTTCGGTCACTGCCGCAGGCTCGACTCCGAGATGCTCGGCGACGAGATCGTCGCGGATTGCCCGGATTGCCTCCCGCTCCCCCTCGCTTCGCACCTCCACGGCGAGATCGCACTCGCTGTCGAATCCCATTGAACGATTGTTGACGTTGGAAGAACCGACACGGACGAGACTATCGTCAATGATCAGGACCTTGGCATGCACGTAGACGGGCATGCGGTCGTCGTTCACCGGATAGAACATTCCGAAACGGCCATGCAGATCCGCTTCGGCGATCTCGCGCAGGCACAGGTCGCGCGCCGTACCCATCGTGGCCTCCTCGAGCCAGCCTTCGGTTTCGAGCGGATTGATGACGAGCACCTCCGGCCCGTCGGGCTCACGCAACCGGCGGGCGATCTCCTCGCAGATCTGCGAGGAGGCGAAGTACTGGCTCTCGAGGTAGATCGTCCGCCGGGCAGCGCGTATTGCTGCGATGGAAAGGCGCTCCACCTCGCGGACCTCCGGCCGGCCGTTGTAGACCGGCATCGTCCGCGCGATACCAACCTCGACGTTCCGCAGGTTCGTGGATACCCCTTCGGGCCAGAGGTCGCGTGTACCCGGCCCCGGCCGCAAGCGCCGGCCCGTCGCGCGCAGCCAGCGATCGCGGGCGAGATCACCGAGCGCACGCGCGGCCTCGCCATCCACCATCGCCGCGGTATCGTGCCAGGGTCCGGAGATCTCGCCGTCCGGCCGCCTCCGGCGCTCGTCTCCGGGCAGATGGTCGCGCGTATCCCAACGATCGGTCGTCATGTCGATGCCGCCGCAGAACGCGAGCGAATCGTCGATCACCGCGATCTTCTGGTGATGAGCCGACGTCCACGGGTGGGTGCTGTCGAAACGGAGGCGGATACGCTGTAGCGAAGCCATCTGCGGCGCAAAGAGGCCGATCACCCCGCGCTGGAAACTGTAGAGGACCGCCATGTCCCACTTCAGGATCCAGATGCGGAGATTTGGGTTGCTGCGCACGATGTGGCGCAGGAAACGGCCGAGTTCCTGCGGCGCGCCATCGCCGCATGCGTCGGGCACGAGCTTGATCCTGAGGTCGAAGTCCCAGCCGATGAGGAAGATCGACCGTTCTGCCTGCAGCATCACCTCCCGCGCGATGGCGAAATAGTCGGCGGCGTCGACGATCACGGCGAAGCGGTCGGCCCGCACGGTCTGCCAGCAGGTATCACCCGGTCTGAGGATCTTGCCCGTGCCGAACCCGCTGCCATCTTCGCCCGCCGGCCGATCCGTCATCCCGACAATGTTCCCGCTCACCTGTCCCACCTCACCTTCTTCCGAGTTCAGCAGCCCCCGTGCAACAGCGGGAGACACGACGGGGTTCCAGATCTGCCGGTTCAGGCAGGTCGGCGCCTTGCGTCTTGGAAATGTCACAAAACTGCCTCATAGCTGTCAATGTGCCGCCTTAAGAGAGCGTCCATGTGCAGCCGAGGGCGCCGACCGGCCCCAAGGCGGCGAACAAGCAAACTTGAGGGGACAACATGCGAACAGCTCATCTCGGGACCACGGCGATGGCAGCGGTTCTCGCCATCGCGGCGGGAATGCCTGCTGCGGCGCAGGGCCGCGACCAGATCCGCATCGTCGGCTCATCCACGGTCTTTCCCTACACGCAGGCCGTCGCCGAGCAGTTCTCCGCCATGACCGGCAACCCTGCGCCCGTGGTCGAGAGCACCGGCACCGGCGGCGGCATGCAGATCTTCTGCAGTGGTGTCGGCGCCGGCCATCCCGACATCACCGGCGCGTCGCGTGCCATGACCGAGTCCGAGTACCAGGTCTGCCTCGATTCCGGCGTCGACAGCATTACCGAGATGATGATCGGCTACGACGGGCTCTCCGTCGCCAACTCGATCGATGGCGAGAAGTTCGACCTGACAGAGGCGCAACTCTTCCTCGCGCTCGCCACGGAAGTGCCGGTCGATGGGGAGATCATCGCGAATCCCTATGTCAACTGGAGCGAGATCGACGATTCACTTCCCGACGTGGCGATCCAGGTCTTCGGCCCGCCGCCGACCTCGGGTACCCGCGACGCCTTCGTCGAACTGGTGATGGAGGACGGCTGCGCCGCATTCCCCGAGATCGAAGCGCTCGACGACGATGCTCGCGTCCAGATCTGCCAGCGGATGCGCCAGGACGGCCCGTTCATCGAGGCCGGCGAGAACGACAACCTGATCGTCCAGCGCCTGCAGGCCGATCCGGGCGCCCTCGGCATCTTCGGCTACTCGTTCCTCTACGAGAACCAGGACACGCTCCAGCCGGTGGCGATCAACGGCATCGAGCCGAACCCGGACACGATCGCCGACGGCTCCTATCCGGTGTCGCGGCCGCTGTTCGTCTATGTCAAGAACGCGCATCGCGGCGTGATCCCGGGTCTCGAGGAATTCGTCACCGAGTACGTCTCCGAGAACGCGATCGGCGATGGCGGCTACCTCTCCGAGCGCGGCCTCATCCCGCTGCCAGCCGACGAGCGTGATGCCATCCGTGATGCAGTGGCCGAGCAGGCCCATCTTGACCGCTACAACTGAGCGGTAGAAACCCACCGCGAGGGGGTGCCGGCCGCCGGCACCCCTTCATCCGTTGACGCGGGGAGTTCGATGTGGCTGGCCTGCTCATTCTGATGATCCTCATCATGTCGCTGGTCGCCTTCTGGGTTGGTCGGGCGGCGGGGAAACGCTTCGCCGCCGAGGGCGGCTCTGCGCATTCGCTGCCGTCCTATCATGGCGCGTTTGTCGCGATCTGGGTCGGTGTCCCGGCGCTGGTGCTGACGCTCCTGTGGTTCCTTCTGCAGAACACCATCATCGACGCGATGCTCGTCGCGGGCCTGCCCACGAGCCTGACGGAAGGCGCGAGCGCCGGTAAGATCGAGTTTCTGCTTGCCCAGATCCGCGCCGCGGCGGTGGGACAGGTGTTCGGCACGCTCGATCCGGCGGTGGCGGAGGCGGGGGCGCGGCTGGCACGGCTCCGGGAAATCGCACAGGCGGCGCAGCTCGTCGTTGTCTTCTGCGTGATGCTGCTCGGGCTCGCCATCGCACGCAGGCGGCTTGCACGGCGGTTCCGGGCCCGCAATGCGGTGGAACGGGCGCTGTCGACTTTCATGATCTTCTGCTCGCTGGTCGCGATCCTGACGACCGCGGGCATCGTGGTCTCGCTCCTCTACGAGGCCATGGCCTTCTTCGCGCTGGTGCCGCCGACCGAATTCTTCTTCGGCTTGCGCTGGGAGCCACAGATCGCGATCCGGCCCGACCAGGTGGCCGGCGCCGGCGCCTTCGGCGCAGTGCCGGTGTTTGCCGGCACGCTGCTGATCGCGACCATCGCCATGGTCGTTGCGACACCCATCGGCATCTACACCGCGATCTACCTCGTCGAATACGCAAGCGACCGGGTGCGCGGCCTCGTCAAACCAGCGATGGAGGTCCTCGCCGGCGTCCCGACCGTCGTCTATGGCTTCTTCGCGGTGCTGACCGTCGCGCCGGCGATCCGGCAGGCGGGAGGGCTGATGGGCATCGTGACCTCGCCCAACTCGGCCCTCGCAGCCGGGCTGGTGATGGGAATCATGATCATTCCCTTCATCTCGTCGCTTTCGGACGATGCGCTCCGCGCCGTACCGCGCACGATGCGTGACGGTTCGCTCGCCATGGGCGCGACCCGGGCCGAGACCATGACCAAGGTGCTGCTCCCCGCCGCGCTCCCCGGCATCATGGGCGGGGTGCTTCTCGCGCTTTCGCGGGCAATCGGCGAGACGATGATCGTCGTCATGGCCGCGGGGCTTATTGCGTCGATGACGTTCAATCCCCTCGATTCCGTCACGACCGTCACGGTCCAGATCGTCACGCTGCTGACCGGCGACACCGCCTTCGACAATCCCAAGACGCTGGCGGCATTCGCCCTCGGTCTCGTGCTCTTCCTCGTGACCCTCGCGCTCAACGTGATCGCGCTCACCATCGTCCGCCGCTACCGCGAGCAATACGAATGACCGACGCCAGCCTTTCCGACCGGCATTACCTGAGTTCGGAGGCGGCCATCGCGCGCCGTCGCCGCCGCCACGCCGCCGACCGCAGGCTGCGTGCCTACGGTATCACGGCCATTGGCATGGCGCTCGGGCTTCTCGGCATCCTCCTCGTCACCATCGTCTCGGGCGGCTATCCGGCCTTCCTCCAGACCCATGTCCGCGTCGACTTCCCGATCCCGGAGGAGGCGATCGACCGCGAGAACCCCGCCCGAAGCAACTACCGTGCCGTGGTCGCGGCCGGCGTCAAGAATCTCCTCCCCGGCGAGCAGAGCGAGGCAGAGCTCCGCATCCTGTCGCGCATCCTCACCAACAACACCCAGTTCTTCGTCCGCGACGCGATCGTTGCGGATCCTTCCCTGATCGGCGGGACGCTGACCCTTGATGTGCCAGCATCCGACCCATTCGACCAGCTCAACAAGGGACTGGTCGACCGTGAAACACCGGAGGCGCGGCGCCGCGTCAACGATGCCGCGATTGCGGCTTTCGACGCCGTCGCGGAGGCAGGCCGGGTTTCCACCCCATTCAACTGGGGCCTCTTCACGAATGCCGATAGCCGTTTCCCCGAGATCGCCGGGCTTCGCGGCGCCATTGTCGGCTCCTTCTACGCACTCCTCGTCTGTTTCCTGCTCTCCTTTCCGATCGGGATCGCCGCGGCGATCTACCTCGAGGAGTTCGCGCCCAAGAACCGGCTGACTGACTTCATCGAGGTCAACATCAACAACCTCGCGGCGGTACCCTCGATCGTCTTCGGCCTGCTCGGCCTCGCGGTCTTCATCCAGCTCTTCGGCCTGCCACGCTCCGCGCCGCTCGTCGGCGGCATGGTGCTGTCGCTGATGACGCTGCCAACGATCATCATCGTCACCCGCAACGCACTGAAGGCGGTTCCGCCCTCGATCCGGGAGGCTGCCTTCGGCGTCGGCGCCTCCCGGCATCAGGTGATCCTGCATCACGTCCTGCCGCTCGCCCTGCCAGGCATCCTCACGGGCACGATCATCGGCCTCGCCCAGGCACTTGGCGAGACGGCACCGCTGCTTCTGATCGGCATGAACGCCTTCATCACCAGCGCACCCGGAAGCATCATGGATGCATCGACCGCACTTCCCACCCAGATCTTCCTCTGGGCCGACAGTCCCGAGCGCGGCTTCGTCTCGCGCACCTCGGCCGGCATCATGGTCCTGCTTGGCTTCCTGCTCCTGATGAACGCGATCGCGATTCTCCTCCGTCAGAAACTCGAGCGGACCTGGTAGGAGGACGAAAGAAAGGATGACGACCGTCATGGAACAGGCTCCCATCGCCGGACTCGACCAGCACTGGGACAAGATGACCCGCGCCAAGGTCGAGGCACGCAAGGTTTCGGTTTTCTACGGCGAGAAACAGGCACTTTTCGATGTCGATCTCGATGTTCCGCGCAACAGCGTCAGCGCCCTGATCGGACCGTCGGGTTGCGGCAAGTCCACCTTCCTGCGCTGCCTCAACCGGATGAACGACACCATCCCGGGCGCCCGCGTCGCCGGCAACATCCGGATGGAAGGGAAGGACATCTACGATCCCGCGCTCGACGTCGTCGAGCTTCGCGCACGCGTCGGCATGGTGTTCCAGCGCCCGAACCCGTTCCCGAAATCGATCTTCGAAAATGTCGCCTACGGGCCGCGTATCCACGGCATGACCTCCGGAAAGGCCGAGCTCGAGGAGATCGTGGTGAGTTCGCTCCGCCGTGCCGGTCTCTTCAACGAGGTGAAGGACCGCCTGCACGAACCCGGCACCGGCCTCTCCGGCGGCCAGCAGCAGCGCCTCTGCATCGCGCGCGCGATCGCCACCCGGCCCGACGTCGTGTTGATGGACGAGCCCTGCTCCGCGCTTGACCCGATCGCCACGGCAACGATCGAGCAACTGATCTACGAGCTCTCCGCGAACTACACGATCGTCATCGTCACCCATTCGATGCAGCAGGCGGCGCGCATCAGCCAGCACACCGCCTTCTTCCATCTCGGCAAGCTCATCGAACACGGCGCGACTGAAGACCTGTTCTCGCGCCCCCGCAACAAGCAGACCGAGGATTACATCTCCGGCCGGATCGGCTGAGCAGCGGCTGGAATAGCGGTGGCGGCGCCGATTCGCGCGCATCGTCGCTCTTCGATGGGTGAGCTGCTTCGCCGCGCGCTGTCCATGGTGCCAAGTCGGGCTCCAGGCGGCTCCTGGCCGAGACTGGCCCGGCTATCCTCGCCGAAGGCGGCAAGCTGCATTCCCGCGGGTCCGGCCCCCTGCCAGCACTCGCAGGCAAGGAACTTATGGGTGCGGGCAAGCGCCTCGACACGGCCCTCCACCCTGCACATACAGGGGGCACCGCTCTCTCCAGCCGTTGTCAGCCTCACGACGGCCTGGATCGTCGCGAACGCGGTGATTGACCTCGTTCATCAGTAGCGCCCGTTGATCCTCCACCGCCCCGCGGTTGGTCACGTCGAGTGCGACGCCGAGCCGGCGCCCGAGGACAACCTGTCGAGACTCCACCGCCAGATGCCGCCTTCATCCGGACCACCACGCGGCACGGCGTTTCATGCTCTGCCCCGACGGCAGGACGTCCCAGCCACTCTCCCTACTCTGCCGCGTGGACCTCGTCGCGGCCTTCATCCTCGAGCATCGTCCCGGCCTCGACAGGACCCAGCACCGTCGCCGCTTCATGGGCCGGCACCGCTTCGACGGCGCGGAGCCGCCGCTGGATCGCGCGCTCACGCACGCCGGCCTGATCGATCGTGTTCGACGCCTCCTGAAGCTTCTTCTTGACCTTGTCGAGCACGGGGCCGAACTTGCCGAACTCGGTCTTGACCGCGCCGAGCACCTGCCAGACTTCGCCCGATCGCTTCTGGATGGCGAGCGTCCTGAAACCCATCTGCAGACTGTTGAGGAGCGCCGTCAGCGTTGTCGGCCCGGCGATCGTGATCCGGTGATCGCGCTGGAGACCGTCACAGAGACCGGGGCGGCGGATCACCTCGGCATAAAGCCCTTCGGTCGGCAGGAACATGATGGCGAAATCGGTAGTGCGCGGCGGGTTGATATACTTGGCCGAGATGTCCTTCGCGCATTTGCGGATCTGCGCCTCGACCGCACGGCCCGCCTCCGCGATCGCCATCTGGTCGGCGGCATCGAGCGCGTCCTGGAGCCGCTGGTAATCCTCCATCGGGAACTTGGCGTCGATCGGCAGCAGCACTTCCACGCCCTCTTCCTGGCCGGGCAGCCGGATCGCGAACTCGACCCGCTCCGCCCCCGTGCCGGTGGCAGCATTCGCCATGTACTGCCCGGGCGCGAGGACCTGTTCGAGGAGAGCGGCAAGCTGTACCTCGCCCCAGCCGCCGCGCTGCTTGACGTTGGTCAGCACCCGCTTGAGATCACCGACACCGGAAGCGAGATTCTGCATCTCGCCCAAGCCCTTGTGCACCGCCTCGAGCCGGTCGCTGACGATCCGGAACGATTCGCCGAGCCGTTTCTCGAGCGTGCCCTGGAGCTTTTCGTCCACGGTGGCGCGCATCGTCTCGAGCTTCTCGGCGTTTTCCTTGCGAAGCGCGCCAAGCTGCGCCTCCACCCCCTGCCGCAGCGCCTCCCCCGCCTTTGCATTCGCGTCGTTGAGCTGCGTCAGCCGCGTGGTGAAATCGGCATGTTGCGCTTTCTGGATCTTGAAGAGCTGGTCCATCTGGTCGCGCATCGAACGGCCGAACTCGCCCAGGGAGCCGCCGACCCGCTCGGCGAGTCGTTCGGATCCGGTCGCCGCCTCCACCTTCGCCGCCTCGAGCTGGCGCATCACGCCGGAGGAGAGTCCGGTCAGCCCGCCCAACACCTCTTCCCGGAGTTGTCGCCCGGCGGCGGCGTCTTCCTCGCGCGCTACGCGCAAGTCGTCGCGCACCACACGCTCAAGCCGCACCTGCGCCTCGTCAAGCGCGCCAAGCCGTGCCATGACCGCCGCAAGTCCCTGCTCCCGCGAGAGGCGCCCGAGCCGCACCAGAACCGTCACCGAAACCAGCGCCGCCACAAGTGAAAGCAGCCCGGCTGCGACGATCATCCAATCCTGCCAGACTTCCATGCACATCCTCCCTGCCCGGTCCCGTATACCCCGACAGGAACAGAATGCGAATCGAAACCCCGCATGTTAACCCAGATAAAGGGGTCGTCGGCACGATTCCCACGACCCCTTGATTCCCGACCGGACGGAACGGCGCTTCCATGAGAAGGTCGCGCCGGCGTCACGCCCGCGCGCGAAGTGTCTGGATCAGCCCGTCGAGCGAGCCGCGCGCTGCTTCGAGCATCGCCCCGATCTCGACGCGTTCGGTCGCGATCAGCGAGATGCCCTCGATCACGATGTTGACGACTTTCGGCTGGCCGCTCCGCTCGCTCACCTGCCAGCCCACTGTGGCATCGGCCTGGTTCGGCCGCCGCACCACCGTCTCGACCAGCAAGCCCGCCTGACCGGCGTCGCGCACACGGGAAATCGTGATTTCCGCCTGACGGAATTCACGGAACTGCTTCCCGTATTTGCGCGCGAGATAGGTCTGGAACGCCGCGACATAGGCGCTGCGCTGCGCTGCGGACGCACTCCGCCATGGCGGCCCGAGCGTCGCCTGCGCCACGGCGGGCATGTCGCCGTACCGCACGAGCAGCCGCTCGAACTCCGGGTAGAGCTGCGCCTCCGACTGGCCGGAGCGGATGAGATTCAACGCTTCGCTGGAAAGCTGCGTGACCAGCGCCCGCGCCCGCGCCTCCGGACTGGCATGCGCGGGAAGCGGCAGCAGCGTGAAGGCAGCCAGCGCGAGCCCGGTCCCGAGCACGGCGCGGCGTGTCGTTTCATTCAGCATAGATATCCTCCAGAAGATCAAGATCGACGCCGTTCGCGAGCCTGGCGCGCGACGCCTGCAGGTAGCTGATCCTGAGCGCGGTGTAGCTGTCGGCGGATTCGTAGAGCAAGGCGTTGATCGTCGGGTCGAGCGTGTAACGTTCGTTCGCGAGGTCGAGCGTGCCGGCTGCGAACAGCGTGTTGAGGGCCACCGGCGGCAGGACGAAGGTGAGCGGGTCGGTCGCGAAATCGAGCGCCCAGCCACTCCAGTCCCGTTCGGTCCCCGGACCGCCCAGGGGCATCTCGATATAGGCGCCCTCCGGCACGCCCCAGACATGCATCGTCTCGTCCATGCTCGTGTAACGGTAGGGAACCCCGATCGGCGTGGCCGGGTCGAGGATGCCGGCGATCCCGATCACGGTGTTGATCGCGAATCGTCCGGTGCTCTGGAAGGCCATCCCCGGCCGCCCCTGAAGCAGGTACTGAACCGTGTGGTGCGGCAGCAGCCAGTTCTCGCGGAAGTTGCTGATCCCGGTGCGGACAGGTGCGGGCACCGTGCGGCCGTAGGCACGGGAAACCGGCCCGATGGCCGCCCGGTCGATCGCGACGTTCCGGGCGTGGGTCTGGCGATTGCGCGCCTCGAACGGGTCCCAGTCGAGGCTTCCCGGATCGGGCGAGGTGGTGCAGGCGGCGAGCCCGAAAAGGGCAACGAGGGCTGCTACGCGGAAGGGAGGGCGGATGGGCAAGTCGGGGCTCCTTTTCGATGCTCCTCTTATAGAGGTTTCGTTCCGGCAGACCACCTTTCACGACCACCTTCCGGATTCTGGCACAGCCGCGATTGCTTGTGACCAGACGCCGCGCTAGCGTCCGATCCGGACCCCCCAGCGGAAGGAAGATCGCCCATGACCTCTGCAATCGAAACACGCCTCAACGAACTCGGACTCACACTGCCGGATGCGCCGGCGCCGGCCGCGAATTACGTGCCTTACGTGATCTCGGGAAACCTCGTCTTCATCTCCGGGCAGATTGCCCAGGGGCCGGACGGGCCGATCCGCGGCAGGCTCGGCGAGGATTTCGACCTCGAGGCCGGGGTGAAGGCGGCCGAAGCCTGCGCGCTCTCGCTCATCGCCCAGGCGAAGGCCGCGGCCGGGGGTGATCTCGACCGGATCGCGCGGGTGGTCAAGCTTACCGCCTTCGTGAACTCGACCGCCGATTTCACCGACCAGCCGAAGGTGGTGAACGGCGCCTCCGACCTTTTCGGGAAGGTCTTCGGCGACAAGGGGCGGCACTCCCGCGCCGCCGTCGGTGCGCCGTCGCTGCCGCTCGGTGTCGCGGTCGAGATCGAGGGGATCTTCGAGCTTGCCTGAACTCCCGTCCGCTTTCCTCCGCCTGCCGCTCGCCCATCGCGGCCTGCACGACCGCGCCCGGGGCGTGATCGAGAACAGCCGGGCGGCGGCGGTGGCGGCGATCGAGGCGGGCTACGGGATCGAGTTCGACATCCAGCGTGCGGCCTGCGGCGAGGCGATGGTCTTCCACGACGAGGCCTTGCCGCGGCTGACCGGGGCGCCGGGCCTCGTCGGGGACTACACCGCCGAGGCCCTCGGCCGCATCCTTCTCAACGGGACCGAGGAGCCGGTCCCGACCCTGCCTGAGCTCCTGCGACTGGTTGCGGGCCGCGCACCGCTCCTCATCGAGATCAAGGACCAGACCGGCGTCCTCGGCCCCGATGTCGGCCCCCTCGAAACGCGGGTAGCCGACTGCCTCGCGACCTATGAGGGACCGGTGGCGGTGATGTCGTTCAACCCGCATTCGATGGCGGCGATGGCGGAAGTCGCGCCGGATCTTCCGCGGGGCCTCACCTCGGGCGCCTTCCCGCAGGACGAATGGCGACTCCCCGACTACCGCCGCGCCGAGCTTGCCAACCTCTCTGATGCGGAGCGGATCGGCGCGGCTTTCATCTCCCACGACTGCCGCGACCTCGACAATCCGGCGGTGGCGCGTCTGAAGGCCGCGGGCCTGCCGATCCTCACCTGGACGATCCGCAGCCCCGAATCGGAAGCGGCGGCACGGAAGGTCGCGGACAACGTCACCTTCGAATTCTACCGGCCGCGCATCCCGGCGTGAATGCGCAAGGAGAACCCGGCCCGGATTCTGCACGGGGACATGCAGCGCCGCCCGGAACCGCGCCCCATTGACCGGCAGGCCCACGGGTCCCATCTCGCTGATCATTGCCGGGGAGCCCGATCCGGTTGCATCGGACCGGGGCATCACTCGATGGAGCGGTCGCGATTGCCGGGCCGGCAGGGAATCCGCCTCTCCGAAATCGGCCTAGGGAGACCCGGATGGACGGGGGAGAAACGATCGAAGTCACGATGCTCGACGGCATCGCCGGGATCGACGCCGGAGAATGGGACGCCTGCGCGGCCCCGGAGGGATTCCGCCCGCGCGATCCCTTCACCACCCACCGCTTCCTCCACGCGCTCGAACGGTCCGGCTCGGTCGGCAAGGGCACCGGCTGGCAGCCGCGCCACCTCGTCGCCCGCCAGGAGGGCGAGGTCATCGCCGTGATGCCGCTCTATGCCAAGTCGCACAGCCAGGGCGAATACATCTTCGACCACAACTGGGCGCATGCCTATCTGCGCAGCGGCGGGCGCTACTATCCCAAGCTTCAATCCGCCGTCCCGTTCACACCCGCGACTGGCCGCCGCTTCCTGACCCGCCCCGGATTCGAAACGATCGGCTTCGCGGCGCTGAGCGAGGCCGCGACCCGGATCGCCGAGAGCGCCGGCGTCTCCTCGCTCCATGTCACCTTCTGCACCGAGGCGGAACGGCGGAAGGGCGAGGCGCTCGGCCTCCTCGGCCGCGTCACCCAGCAGTTCCACTGGCAGAACCGCGACTATGCCGATTTCGCCGCCTTCCTCGCCGCGCTCTCCTCGCGCAAGCGCAAGCAGATCCGCAAGGAACGCGCCACCGCCCAGGCTTTCGGCGGCGAGATCGTCACCCTGACCGGGGAAGCGATCGAGCCCGGACACTGGGACGCGTTCTGGGAATTCTACCAGGACACCGGCTCGCGCAAATGGGGCAGCCCCTATCTCACCCGCGCCTTCTTCGATGCGATCCACGAGACGATGCGCGACGACATCCTACTCGTGCTGGCGCGCCGCAAGGGAGGCTGGATCGCGGGCGCGCTCAACTTCATCGGCCGCGACACACTCTACGGCCGCTACTGGGGCTGCGTCGAGGAGCACGCCTGCCTGCATTTCGAACTCTGTTATTATCAGGCGATCGAATACGCGATCACGAACGGCCTCACCCGCGTCGAGGCGGGCGCCCAGGGCGAGCACAAGCTCGCCCGCGGCTATCTCCCGGTCGAGACCCATTCCCTGCACTGGTTCGCCGACGAGCGTTTCGCCCGCGCCGTCGCCCAGTATCTCGAGGCCGAGCGCGCCGCCGAGACCGAGGAGATCGAGATCCTGACCGCCTACGGGCCGTTCCGGAAGACGGAAGGAACGGAGCGGGACTGACGCGCTTCCCGGGGTTACCCGCTTGGGCAGTCTTCCCCGCGCCACCCAAGGCTCGCCGCCACGATGGCGATCAGCGCCAGAAGCACCAGCACCGCCGCAATCGCATGGCCCGCCTCCCACTGCGCCCGCAGCGCCGGAAACTCCGGCGGGATGCGGGTCCAGTTCCCGGTCGCCCGGTTGGCCGGAAACACCAGGACGAAGAACGTCGCCGCCGCCGCGACCAGCGAACCGAATCCCGCGGCGGCAAGAACGAAGGCCCGCCGCTGCGTCCGGCCAAGCAGCACGAGCGTCAGGGTGGAAGCGAGCGCCACCACCAGCACTACCCCCGACAGCGCCCAGCCCCGGTAGATCTGCTGCACCGCCAGATAAATGTCATCATCGAGCCCCACCTTGTTCGGCAGCGCGATCAGGTGTGAGCCGCTCGGCACGAGGTAGAGCGCCAGCGAGAGGATGGCGACGAACTGGACGGCCCTCACCGGCATCAGGGCTGGAGGCTGCGCCGCGCCCGGAGCGCGGCCGAGATCGTGCCATCGTCGAGATAGTCGAGTTCGCCCCCGATCGGCACACCCTGCGCGAGCGAAGTCACGCGCACCCCCGTCGGCCGGATCTCGTCGGCGATGTAATGCGCGGTGGTCTGACCGTCGATCGTGGCGTTGAGCGCGAGGATCAGCTCCCGCGTGTCCTCGGCCCCGACCCGCGCCAGCAGTTCGGGGATCCTGAGCGCCTCCGGCGTTACCCGATCGAGCGCCGACAGCACGCCGCCGAGCACATGGTAGCGGCCCCGGAAGGCGCCCCCCCGCTCCATCGCCCAGAGGTCGGCGACGGTTTCCACCACGCAGATCTCGCCGTTCTGCCGGGCAGGATCGGCACAGATCGCGCAGAGCTCCCCCGTCGCGATATTGCCGCAGACCGCGCATTCGCGCACATTCGCCGCCACCGCCGCCACCGCCTCGGCGAGCGGCTCCAGCAGCACCTCGCGCCGGCGGACCATCGCCAGCACCGCGCGCCGAGCCGAGCGCGGCCCGAGCCCCGGCAGCCGCGCCATCAGCGCGACCAGCCGCTCGATCTCCGGCCCGGCACCACCGCCGTTCACCATGCCGGGACGCCCGTCACCTCAGAACGGCAGCTTCATGCCCGGCGGCAGGGCGAGCCCCTCGGTAACCTTCGAAAGCTCCTCCTGCGCCCGCGCCTGCGCCCGCTCGGTCGCCTCCTTGACCGCGGCGACGATCAGGTCCTCGACCACCTCGCGCTCCTCGGGCTGGAAGAGCGACGGGTCGATCGAGAGCCGGCGCAGCTCGCCCTTGGCGGAGGCAACGGCCTTGACGAGACCGGCGCCCGCCTCGCCCTCGACCTCGATCGTGTCGAGCCGGTCCTGGACCTCGGCCATCTTCGCCTGCATCTCCTGGGCCTGGCGCATGAGCTTGCCCATGTCGCCGAGGCCACCCAATCCCTTCAGCATCGCCTCACAACTCCTCTGCAAAGGGATCGTCGGGATCCCAGCCGTTATCCAGATAATCCTCCGCGGGCTCGCCCGCATCGGGTGCCTCCTCCGTCTCTCCGGCATCGGCGGGCGGCCGCACAACCCGGATCTCCGCTCCCGGAAAGGCCGCCATTACCGCCTGCACCAGCGGATGGGCGCGCGCCTGCGCTTCGCGCTCGCTCTCTTCGGCCGCGCGGCGCTCGGCGATACTCGCCGTGCCCCCGGCACTCACCACCGACACGCCCCAGCGCGCACCTGTCCAGTGGCCGAGCCGCCCGGCGAGCCGCGCCGCAAGCTCGGGCGATGCCTCCGCCGCCGGTTCGAACTCGATGCGGCCGGGCGCGAAATACACGAGCCGCACGCCCGCCTCGACCTCGGTCAGGAGCGCAAGATCCCGCTTCTCGCGGATGAGGGCAAGCACGTCCTCGAAGCTCCGGAACTGCGCGAGCGGCTCCGCCACAACCTCCGCCCGTGGTAGCTGCTGCGGCCGCGGCTCCGGTGCCTCGACCTGCCGCGCCGTGGCCTTCCCGCCGTTCCCGGCGAGCGTCAGGTGTCCGCCCGGCCGCACCTCTGCCACCGGCTCGCGCGGCCCTGGCGCGCCCGCGGGCATGGGCGGGCTGGGCGGCGCCGCTCCCTGCCGCGACAATGTCCGCACGAGTTCCTCGGGACTCGGCAGGTCGGCGACATGGGTGAGCCGGATCAGCGCCATCTCGGCCGCCATCATCGTGTTCGGCGCCGACGCCACCTCCTCGAGCGCCTTCAGGAGCATCTGCCAGGACCGCGTCAGCGTCCTGACCCCGAGCCTTCCGGCGAAATCGAGGCCGCGCGTGCGCTCGTCGGGTGCTACGGTCGGATCCTCCGCGGCTTCCGGTGTGATCTTCACGATACTGATCCAGTGCGTGACCTCGGCAAGGTCGCGCAACACCGCCATCGGATCGGCCCCGGCATCATACTGCGCCGCAAGCTCTGCAAGGGCGCCCCGCGTGTCGCCCCGCATCATCGCCTCGAAGAGGTCGAGCACCCGGCCACGGTCGGCAAGGCCGAGCATCGCCCGCACCTGCCCGGCCGAAACCGTGCCGCTGCCATGCGCGATCGCCTGGTCCATCAGCGATAGCGCGTCGCGCACCGACCCCTCCGCCGCCCGGGTGACGAGGGCGAGCGCCGCCTCCTCGACCGTCACACCCTCGGCCTTCGCGATGGCGCCGAGATGCGCCATCATCACCTCGGGCGCGATCCGGCGCAGGTCGAACCGCTGGCA
>CAYMOD010000011.1:0-6236 GCA_964391945.1 uncultured Rhodobacterales bacterium
ACGGTGCGGCGGCTGGCGATGGCCGCACCCGCAGTCGCCTTCTCGCTCACGGAGGCAAGCGCGCCCGAGCGGCCGCGCGAGCTGCTGCGGCTCGACGCGGAAACGGGCGAGCTGTTCCCGGCAATGTCGCGTCGGCTCCGGGCGATCCTCGGGACGGGTTTCGCGGGGGCGGCGGTGGCAATCGAGGCCGGGCGCGACGGGCTGCGGCTCACTGGTTATGCGGCGCTGCCGACACATTCGCGCGGCGCGCCGGTCGATCAGTACCTGTTCGTCAACGGGCGGGTGGTGAGGGACCGGCTGCTCCTCGGCGCGCTCCGGGCCGGCTATGCCGATTTCCTGCCGCGCGACCGGCATCCTGCGGCGGCGCTTTTCCTCGATGTCGATCCCGCCCGCGTGGACGTCAACGTGCATCCGGCCAAGGCGGAGGTGCGGTTCCGCGAGCCGGGCGAGGTCCGCGGCCTCATCGTCGCGGGCTTGCGCGCGGCCCTCGCCGGCGCCGGCCATCGGGCAGTGGCGCCGGTTGCCTCCCGCGCGGCCCTCGGCGCCTTTGTGCCGGCGAGCTGGCCCGCGCGACCGCCGGCATCAGCGCGGCCGGCGGGATTCGCGGAGCCCATCGCCGGGCTCGACATCTGGTCCGGCCGGACGGAACCCGCGAGTCCCGCGGAGGATGCCCCGGCGACCGGGGTCGAGCCGCCTCCGGATGCACCGGAAGCGGCGCCGGAAGCAGCGGGGCATCCGCTCGGCGTGGCGCGGGCGCAGGTGCTCGACACCTACATCATCGCCCAGACCGAGGACGGGATCGCGCTGATCGACCAGCATGCCGCCCACGAGCGGCTCGTCTACGAGCGGCTGAAACAGCAACTCAGGGAGAGGCCGCGGGTGGCGAGCCAGATGCTGCTGATGCCCGAAGTGGTCGAACTCGATGCCGGTGCGGCGGCGCGGCTCGCCGCGGCGGCGGAGGACCTCACGCGGCTCGGCCTCGTTCTCGAACCGTTCGGGGGAAGCGCGGTCTGCCTTCGCGAGACGCCGGCGCTCCTCGGCGCGGTGGACGGCCGGCGCCTGCTCGCGGATATCGCCGATGCGCTCGCGGAGGGCGAGGGCACGGCGCTCGTCGAACGGCGGCTCGATGCGGTGCTGTCGCGAATGGCGTGCCACGGCTCGGTCCGGGCCGGGCGCCGGCTGCGGGCCGACGAGATGAACAGGCTCCTGCGCGAGATGGAGGCGGTGCCGGAATCGCTCACCTGCAACCACGGGCGGCCGACGGTGCTCCACCTCGGCCGCGCCGATATCGAGCGGCTGTTCGGGCGGCGCTGATCCCCCCTGTATCGCCGACGTATCGCCAGCGCCAAGGCACGCGTCCCGCACACGGGATGGATGCACGCGGCAAGACTTTGTGGCACCACTCATCGTCAGCACCTTCAGCCGGAGGCTTCCTTGCCGCAACTCGCCCTTCCCGACCATCCGAGCCGCTACGCGCTCGTCAACGAGCTTCATGCCCGGCCATTTCCGGAGCTCCGCGCACCCTGCTCGGCGGCGTTCCTCGCGATCAAGCCGGCGGAGAACGCGGCCGAGCGGGACCGGGCCCATGATTTCGCGCATCTCGTCGCGCTGCTCGACCGCTACGGGGCGGCGCATCCGGCACCCGATGCCGGGCATTATTCGGGGCGCATCGGGCGGCATTTCCTGAAGTGGGAGATGCACACCGAGTTCGTGACCTACACGCTCTTCAACGATGGCGTCGACGATCGCCCGTTCTCGGGCAACATGTTCCGGCTGTTCCCCGAGGACTGGCTCGGCGAGGCGCCGGGCATGGTGGTGAGTTCGGCGCTGGTGCGGGTCGATGCGGCGGAAGGCGAGGAGATCGAGCGGCGGATCAACAGGGACCTGTCGCGCTGGTTCGTGCCGGAGAGCCTCGCGATCAGCCGGGTGTTGGACGGAACGGCCGTGGTCGCCGCCGATTTCCGCCTCGACGAGAACGGGCATACGCGGATCGCGGTGCTGGCCGAGCCCGGCATCGGACCGCGCCGGCTCGGGCAGATCGTCCAGCGGCTGCTCGAGATCGAGATCTACAAGTCGATGGCGATGCTGACCCTGCCGCACGCGCAGCAGGTGGCGGGCGCGGTGGCGCGGCTCGACCGGGAGCTCTCGGGCATCGTCGCCTCGATGGCGCGCAGCGAGGGTGCCGAAGCGAAGACGCTCGACCAGCTCCTGAAGATGGCGGCGGAGATCGAGTTCCTGTCCTCGACCACCGCGTTCCGGTTCGGGGCGGCGGAAGCCTACGAGGCGATCGTGCTCCAGCGCATCGCGGTGCTGCGCGAAATGCGGCTCGAGGGGCGGCAGCTCTTCGCGGAATTCATGGCGCGGCGGTTCGATCCGGCGATGCGGACCTGCCGCTCGGCCAAGGCGCGGCTCGACGAACTGTCGGCGCGGGCGGAGCGGGCGGCGAATCTGCTCCGGACCCGGGTCGACGTGGCGAACCAGGAAGCGAGCCGGGAGACGCTCAGGACGATGGACCGGCGTGCCGCCCTCCAGATGCGGCTGCAGGAGACGGTCGAGGGGCTCTCGGTCGTCGCGATCAGCTATTACGCGGTCAACCTCCTCGCCGGGCTCCTCGCGCCGGTGGCAGAACCGGCGGGGATCGGCAAGACCGGGCTCGTCGCGCTGCTGACCCTGCCGGTGGTGCTCGCGGTCTGGTTCTTCGTCCGGCGCATCAAGCAGCGCATTGCCGGAGCGGCGGAGAAGGGATGAGCAGGCGTGGACGAAAGGCGCCCATGCGTGAAAACCCCCTCAAGCCCTTGATTCCGGACCGTGGGTAAAACCTGTCCAATCGTTGACCACCCTACACGCAGCAGGACGGGTCCTGCCTGTTTCAATCCGCTTCAGCCGCCCGTTTCCGTCCCGAGGGGCGGGGCGAGCCAGAGACTCCGCCCCGGAACGGGATCTCCGCCGGGAACAATCGCTCCCGGTCAAGCTCCGCCGCCCACGGTGTCTGCAGCGCGATCGTCAACAGGCGCCGCAACCGGTGCGTACTGCGGCCGCCCGGACCAGAGCCGATGCGCGCTCGCGGCCCTGAAACACCTCGCGCCTGATTGCCTCGGAGGGCGTCACGGCTCCGCACACCGATACGGGGGCAGCCCCCTGCCCCGGAAGCGAACCTTTATCCGCGAGCCGCGTGACGTGGCATGCCGTGGCCGGCAGGGCTTCCGCCAATGCGGGACGGGGGTTATGGATCGCAGATCCGCGAGAGTGCGAGTTGCCGCCCGATGTCCCGCCTGACCGACAACATGCGCGCCGCCATCTTCATGATGACGAGCCAGGCGGGATTCGCCCTCAACGACGCGATGATGAAACTGTCGTCGGAGACGCTGAACCTCTTTCAGGCGATCTTCCTCCGCGGCATGATCGCGAGCGTGCTGATCGCGGTGCTTGCCTTCCGGTTCGGCGCCCTGCGCCACCGGGTCGTCGGCCGCGACCGGATCCTGATCGCCCTGCGCTCCCTTGGCGAGATCGGCTCGACCTTCTGCTTCCTCGGCGCGCTCTTCAACATGCCGATCGCCAATGCGACGGCGATCCTCCAGAGCGTGCCGCTCGCGGTCGCGCTCGGCGCGGCGCTGTTCCTCGGCGAGGCGATCGGCTGGCGGCGCTATCTCGCGATCGGGATCGGCTTTCTCGGCGTCATCATCATCGTGCGCCCGGGGAGCGAGGGGTTCAACGCCCATGCGCTGCTCGCGCTCGGGGCGGTCGGGTTCATGGTCCTGCGCGACCTCACCACCCGCCGGCTCACGGCCGAGGTGCCATCGCTCCTGGTGACGCTGATCAGCATGACGGCGATCACGGCGAGCGCGGGCCTCGTCTCGATCCTCGAGGGCTGGCGGCCGGTCGAGCCGGCTCCGGCCGGGTTCATCGCGCTTGCCTCGGTGTGCCTGATCGTCGCCGTGCTCTTCGGGGTGATGACGATACGCCTCGGCTCGATCGGCTTCACCCAGCCCTTCCGCTATACGCTGCTGCCGTGGGCGATCCTCTTCGGCATCCTGTTCTTCGCGGAATACCCGGACGGACCGATGCTCGCCGGCAGCGCGCTGGTGCTCGGGACCGGCCTCTTCACCTTCTACCGCGAACGTGCAGGCGAGCGGCGACAGGCGCGGGCAGGTTCGGGCGCGCATCATCCGCTCGATACCGCCACCGCCCAAGGCGACGCCCGGTAGAGGTCGCTTCAGGCGGCGAGCGTGGCGAGGATGCGCGCCCAGGACCGCGCGCCGCGGCGGAAGCTTTCGAGGTCGTATTTCTCGTTCGGGCTGTGGATGCGGTCGTCGGGATGGCCGAAACCGGCGTTGATCACGTCCATGCCGAGCTTCTCCTTGAGGAGGAGATTGACCGGGATCGACCCGCCCGAGCCGATGAAGGCGGCCTCGCTTCCCCATTCCTCGCTGAGCGCCGCGCGGGCCTTGGCGAAGGCCGGGTTCGTGGTGTCGAAGGCGACGGCGCGCGAAGCGCCGTGGTCGGCGAATGTGACCGTGCAATCGGCGGGGACGCGTTCGCGGACGAAATCGCGGAAACGCGCGCGGATGGCCTCCGGGTCCTGGTCGGAGACAAGGCGGAAGGAGATCTTGGCCGACGCCTGCGCGGGGATCACGGTCTTGAAGCCGGGTCCGGTATAGCCGCCGATGATGCCGTTGATCTCGGCGGTCGGGCGCGACCAGGTCTGTTCGAGCGCCGAGCGGCCCTTCTCGCCGGCGGGGACCGCGAGGCCGACCTCGCCGAGGAATTCCGTGTCGGAGAAGCCGAGCCGGTCCCATTCGGCGCGCAAGGCTTCGGGGAGTTCGGCCACGCCGTCATAGAACCCCGGGAGGGTCACCCGGCCCTGATCGTCGTGGAGACCGGCGAGGATGCGGGCGAGGATGCGGTTCGGGTTGGCCGCGGCCGCGCCATAATAGCCCGAGTGAAGGTCACGGGTTGCGGCACGGATCGTCACCTCCTCGCCGACGAGGCCGCGCAGCATGGTGGTGATCGCGGGCGTTGCCCTGTCCCACATCGAGGTATCGCAGACGAGGCCGATGTCGGCACGCAGCGCCGGGGCGTGGGCATCGAGGAAGCCGGGAAGACTCGCGCCGCCTGATTCCTCCTCGCCTTCGAGGAGGATCGAGACCGGGACGGGCAGGCGGCCGGTCTCCCCGATCCAGGCGCGGCAGGCCTCGACGAAGGTCATGAACTGGCCCTTGTCGTCGCCCGCGCCCCGGCCCCGGATCGCGCGCGTCCCATCCGCGAGGGTGACGAGGGCGGGTTCGAACGGGTCACCCTCCCAGAGGTCGAGCGGGTCGGCGGGCTGCACGTCGTAATGGCCATAGAAGAGGGCCGAGAGGCCCGCGCCCTCGCGGCGGTGGGCGAGCACGATCGGCTGGCCGTCTGTGTCGTGGACGCGCGCGTCGAAACCGAGGCTGCGGAAATCGGCCGCATGCCATTCGGCGCAGGCCCGGCATTCGGCGGCATGGGCGGGGTCGGTCGAGATCGACCGGAACCGCAGCGTCGCGAACAGCCGCTCCAGCGCCGCGTCGAGATCGGCGTCGAGACGGGCAAGGACGCGGGCGAGGTCGGACATCGGTTCTCTCCTGACGAGGCACGGGACGGATCCAGAGCATATTCGACGAACACCGCTTTGCCCAATATGCTCCATGTCATGAAGGGGTCGCGGTTTCGAACCGCGAAAGTGGTACCCGCTTTTCCTGAAAACGCTCTGGCAGAGGTGGCGCGCCGCAACCTGGCGGGACGCCGGGACTCGCGGGAGATGCCTTTACGGTGGGAACGAATGCTGCTTTGCTGGGTCTTTCTCCGAGGAGGAGATCGCATGACGGGTCGCTTGTCGCATGGGCTCGGCGCCGCGGTGGTGGCGCTCGCGGGCTGCGCGGGCGGCCTTCCGGAAGCGGGCCTGCCGCTGCCGCCGGAGCCGGTACGGGTCGCGCCCAGCGCGGGCGAGGCGATGCCAGTGGCCGAAAGCTACTCCGAGGTGCTGGTGCGGACCTATATCGAGGATGGACAAGGCCAGCGGCGCGAGCTCGGCGGCGCCGAATGCCGGCTCGCGGTGGGTGCCTACGAGGCGCGATTCCGCTCGCCGGGGCGGGTGCTGGTGCCGGTCCCGGAGCGGAACGCACCGGTCCTCGGCGTCGGCTGCCGCGCGGGCGCCGTGGAGGGCACGGCACGCCGCGGGCTGGTGCGCGAGCGGGTGGCGGGTTATCCCTACT
>CAYMOD010000011.1:6336-9538 GCA_964391945.1 uncultured Rhodobacterales bacterium
CGGCCGTGGTGGCACGATCCGTTCTACCGGCGGTACTCGGGAGCCTGGCTTGCTTCCGACATCTACGATCCCTACTGGGACCCGCGATGGCGACGCGGCCGGATCGTCGGCTATCCGGATGTGGAGGTGATCCTGCAATGAGAACGAGCTTCGGCACGGCCTTTTGTCTCGGCCTCGCCGCCTGTGCGGCGGAAGCCCCGCCCGCGCCCCCGGCGGTCGGGCCGCAGCCCGACGTGCTCGCCGCGCCGGCGCAGGGGCTGGCGGAATTCACGGTGCGGACGGTAGCGCAGACGCGGTCGGGCGCCGATGTCGAGGTGGCGGGGATCGATTGCACCGCGAACTCCGGCAGGGCGGTAACACGGTTCCGCTCGCCCGCGCAGGTCGCGATCATCGACGACGGCAGCGGCGTGCGCGTCGCCTGCGCGGGCGGCGGCAGGCAGGGGACAGCCCTCGTCCAGGCCCGGCAGGAATGGCGCACGGGCGGCTGGCGGGCCGCGCCCTCGATCGGCGTCGGGATCGGCAGCGGCGGCGGCTGGGGCGTCGGCCTCGGCGCCGGCGTGTCCCCGGTCCGCGCGCCCGCCGGGATCGGCTACGACGACGTGCGCGTGGTGCTGCGCTGATGGCGGGCGAGATCACGATCAGCCAGGCTTCCGCCGTGCTGCGTCAGGCGATGCGCGACACGATACGGCGGCGTTCGCTCATCTACCTCGTGCACGGCGCGGTGCTGGTGGTGGCGGGGATCGCCGCCCTCGTCTCGCCGCTGTTCGCGGCGCTCGGCCTCATCGCGCTTCTCGGCTGGCTCCTCGTCGCGGTCGGGATCAGCGAGGCGGTGGGGCTGTTCGGCGCCCGGCATGTGCCCTATTTCTGGCTGCAGGCGGTCTCGGCCGTCCTCGCGATGGCGGTGGGCTGGGGGCTGATCGTGCGGCCGGAAGCGGGATTGATCGCGACGGCGCTCCTCATGATCGTGTTCCTGACCGTGCAGGGCATCGGGCGAGTGGTCTTCGGGCTGATGCTGCGGCCGATGGAGGATTGGCACTGGCTGGTCGGCTCGGGCGTGCTCGGCGTGGTACTGGGGATCGTGCTCGCCGCCAACCTCGGCTCGGCCTCGGAATGGCTGATCGGGGCGCTGCTCGGGCTGCACCTCATCGCATCCGGGGGCGCCATGGGCTGGATGGCCTGGAAGCTGCGTCAGCGCGCAGCGTTGCGTTAACCAAGGGAGAGAATGATGGACAGCGACAAGTTCAACATGTCGATGCGCAAGTATCTCAAGCAGGTCGGCGTGACCTCGCAGCAGGCGATCGAGCGCCACGTCCGCGAGCATGGCGACACCGCAGGCACGCTCAAGGTCCGCACCGTGCTCACCATCGAGGGTCATGACATGGAGCATGTGGTCGAGGGCGAGATCACCCTCGAGGGTGCGCAGAGCGCGAGCGGCGTCTGAATTACTCCATGGCTCCACCCGCGCCAGTGCCAGCGCCGTCACCGCCTCCCCCGGCATCGGGAGGCGGGGCGGAGGCGCTGTCGGTGGGTGCGGCGCCCGGAGCGGCCACCCCGGCAGGCATGGTCTCGTCGCCCATCGGCATGAAGCCGATCACGACGAGGATTATCGCGATGGCAAAACAGGCAACCACGAGAAAGACGAGACAGCCAACACCCAGCTCGCGCCCGCGGTCGTGGTTATAATAGTCCATCCCGCGCGGTGGCAGGTGTTCGGCGGGGGGTTCGGGCGGCAGTGCGTCCTGATCCGGCGCGAGCGTTTCCTGGCCGGATGCGCGCGTGGGCGGCGTGGGCGGACGGTGACGATCCTGCCGGCCGGTTGAAGGAGGCGGGCGTCGGTCGCCGGGATGATCGGTCATTCTGGGCCTCGTTCCGTGGCGGCGCGAACCTGCGACGGAACCGTCGGATCGTCAATCGGCCCAGGCCTTGGCCGGTCCGGATGCGCCGGGAACCGCCGGCATGGAGCCGGCGGTGGAGGCACGTCCGTCTCGCGCGTCTGGCTCAGCGCCAGACGGGACGGCCGAGATTGATCTGATCAGGGTTCGTCAATGCGCCGGCCGCGCCGCCGATCACTGCGCCCGCCAGCGGTTCGTCGACCAGAAGCCCGGCACCGGCGCCGATCCCGGCGCCGGAGAGGGCGCGATCGGAGGTATTATAGCCGCAGGCGGCGAGGGCGAGCGTCAGCGCCGCCAGGGCAATGGTGGAATGGGGCCGCATTGGCGTTTCTCCTCATGAGATGCTGCACGGAACCGGTCCGCGCGGAACCGGTTGATGCTCGCACAACGCGAGCAGTCTGCAAAGGGCTCCCCGTCCGCGCGGGATTGTGAGCGCGGGGTTACGGCAATATCCTTGTCCATCCCTCAGGCCGGACCGTTTCCGCAAGTAGATACGTCTCGCGAAGCGTAGCGGGAGCATGATCGCGGCCGATCGTAATGCCACCGGCAGCATGTGCTGGAGCGGTCTTCCTTGCCGGAAAGGCGCTTCCCGGATCTGCCTCACCCGGCGGCGGCGCGTGCTGCCTCGAGCCAGGTGTCGACTTTGCTCCGGTTTTCCTCGATCCATGCTGCGGCCTGTGCCTCGATATCGTCGTCGCCGTCGTGCATCGTTGCGTTCGTGCATGGATGTCGGTGAGCGGGATGTCCGGCATCAGCCACCGCATCGGTTCGACAAGATCGAGGAGGGCGCCACCGCGGAATGACCATCCGCGGTGGCCGTCACCTGCCAACCTGACTGTCGCTCCCGAATGTCACGGTTGATGCTGCACGCAGGAGATCGACGATGCCCCGCCCGGCGTGGCGCAGATACAGACGTAGGGTTCGGTAATCCGGTCTGAAGGCGAGGCACCGGAACCCGGCCGGGGCGACAGGTGGAAGCGAGCCGGTTGACTTGCCCTCGCCGCGCATCGATGACCGGTGCATGCGTGCGAGGGCAAGCTGCCCCTTCTTCACGATCGGCCACTCGACCCGGTCGATCCCGGATCTCGTCGGGCTTCTTCGCGAAGCGGAGGCCCGCCTCGTCGTCGACGTGCGGACGATGCCTCGCTCGCGGACCAACCCCCAGTTCAACCGCGACACGCTACCGGCGAGCCTTGCGGAATACCAGCTCGGCTACGAACACATCGCCGAACTTGGCGGGCTCCGCGGCCGGCAGCGGAAAGAGGGGCCGTCGCCGAATGGCTTCTGGCGGAACACGAGCTTCCGCAACT
>CAYMOD010000011.1:9548-18827 GCA_964391945.1 uncultured Rhodobacterales bacterium
GCCGACCATGCGCTTGGCGCCGACTTCGCGCGGGGGCTTGACCGCCTCGTCACGCTCGGCGCGGAGCGGCGGACGGCGATCATGTGCGCCGAAGCCGTCTGGTGGCGCTGCCACCGACGCATCATCGCCGATTACCTCATCGCGGCGGGCCTGGACGTGTTCCATATTCTCGGCCCGGGGAAGATCGAGCCGGCTCGCCTCACGTCCGGCGCCCGGCCGACGCCGGCTGGCCGGATCGTCTATCCACCCTGACCCGGCAAGCCCGCTCGAACAAGGACAGGTATCCGCCCGGAACCCCGCCGTAGCCGGGTCACCGCCTGCCCGGGGCCAGTGAAGGTTTCCGACCCGTGGAGACCTGACTCCACAAGTCTCCGGCTGGTGCACAGCATCTGCGTGACCATCCGCACGACCTGATCCGGCATCGTGTCGCGGCCGATTTCCCGGTCCGCATCAGGAACAACGGGCGGCGCCGTCGTTTACACGTGGACCGATCTCGGCCATATCATCGCGCAAATGATCAAGCGGGACAGAGTATGGATCACGCCGCCATCGTCGCCACCGCGCGCCGCCTCGCCATCGAGGCGGGCCGGGCGATCCTCGCCATCTACAACCGTGACGATTTCGACGTCCGGGTGAAGTCGGACAATTCCCCGGTCACCGAGGCCGACGAGAAAGCCGACGCCCTGATCGCCGCCGGCCTGCGCGCGGCCTTCCCCGACATCCCGGTCGTGACCGAGGAGCAGGTGGCAAGCCACGAGACCACGGCCGACATCTTCTTCCTCGTCGACCCGCTCGACGGCACCAAGGAATTCGTGCAGCGTCGCGGTGATTTCACCGTCAACATTGCCCTTGTCGAACACGGGGTGCCGACCCGCGGCGTCATCTATGCGCCCGCCAGGAGCCGGCTTTTCTACACTATCGGCGATGGCCAGACGGTCGAGGAGGCCGCCCCGCACGATCCGGAGACCCCCGGAGAGCAGCGCCCGCTCCACGTCGCCGCCCCCGACGAGGCGGCGCTTCTCGTCGTCGCCTCGAAATCGCACCGGGACCAGGCCACCGACGATTACATCGCCCGCTACAGGGTCGCCGACCTGCGCTCGGCGGGGTCCTCGCTCAAGTTCTGCCTCGTCGCCGCCGGGGAGGCCGATCTCTACCCCCGCCTCGGCCGCACCATGGAATGGGACACGGCCGCCGGCCACGCGATCCTCGCCGGCGCCGGCGGCCGCATCGTGCGTTTCGACGACCATCAGCCGCTCACCTACGGCAAGCCCGGCTACGACAATCCCTTCTTCATCGCCCACGCGCCGGGCGTGACCCTCGTGCCGGCCTGATGTCCGTCCTCCTCGTCATCCCGGCCCGCTACGCCTCCACCCGCTATCCCGGCAAGCCGCTGGTCGGGATCCGCGGCGCGACCGGGATCAAGAAGAGCCTGATCGAGAGGAGCCATGCCGCCGCGCTTGCGGTTTCCGGCATCGACCGTGTCGTCATCGCCACCGATGACGAGCGGATCGCCACCCATGCCCGCGGCTTCGGCGCCGAAGTGATGATGACGCCATCCTCCTGCCGGAACGGGACCGAACGTTGCGCGGCCGTGGCCGCGGCGCTCCCGGGGCATGACCTCATCGTGAACCTCCAGGGCGACGCGCCGCTCACACCTCCGTGGTTCGTCGAGGCGCTGATCGAGGCGGCGGAGGCCGACCCGACCGTAGCGGTCGCAACACCCGTGCTGCGCTGTGACCGGCCGGCGCTCGCCGGCTTCCTCGAGGACCGCCGTGCGGGGCGCGTCGGCGGCACCACCGCCGTCTTTGGCGCAGAAGGCCGTGCGCTCTATTTCTCCAAGGAAGTCATCCCTTTCGTTGGCAGGCCACTCCAGATCGGCGAAGAAATACCGGTCTTTCACCATGTTGGGGTGTACGCCTATCGCCGCACGGCCCTTCTGCGGTATGCTGCACTGCCGGAAGGCATACTCGAGCGTTGGGAGGGGCTGGAACAGCTCCGGTTCCTGGAGAATCGGCTTGGGATACGCTGCGTCCTGGTGGAGAGCCATGGACGAACCTTCTGGGAACTCAACAACCCGGAGGACATGTCGAAGATCGAGGAAGCGCTTGCGGAACTGGGAATCGCCTGAATGCGTTGGAAAGAGGAAGCGGATGGCTTGTCAAGCGCCGGGCGCAAAAGCTGGATTTCAGCCCATCCCGGAGAGGTTGACGGCTGCAATTTGAGAGCCGCAGCCGATCGGAAGCGCCCCCAGGCCACCCGGGCCGGGCGGCTGCAAGGACATAGGGGAAAGTGATGCAGAACAAGGTTACGAAGGCAATTTTTCCTGTCGCGGGTTTCGGTACGCGCTTTCTGCCCGCCACGAAATCCGTTCCCAAGGAGATGCTGCCGCTCGTGGATCGGCCGCTGATCCAGTATGCGATCGACGAGGCACGTGCCGCCGGCATTACCGATTTCATCTTCGTGACCTCGCGCGGCAAGAGCGCCCTCGAGGATTACTTCGACCGTGCGCCCGAACTCGAGAACGCGCTGGCCGAAAGCGGCAAGCAGAAGCTCCTCGATCGCCTCAAGCAGACCGAGATGGGCTCCGGCACCGTCGCCCATGTCCGCCAGCACGAGCGCCTCGGCCTCGGCCACGCGGTCTGGTGCGCCCGCCATCTGATCGGCGACGAACCCTTCGCGGTGATCCTGCCCGACGACGTCATCGACGCCGAGACCCCCTGCCTCAAGCAGATGGTCGACGCCTATGCCGACACGGGCGGCAACATGGTGGCGGCAATGGAGGTCGCGCGCGAGGCGACCTCCGCCTACGGCATCCTCGACGTCGGCCCCGAGGCCGGGCCTACCGTTTCCGTCCGGGGCATGGTCGAGAAGCCCAAACCCGATGTCGCCCCTTCGAACCTCGCCATCATCGGCCGCTACATCCTGACGCCGGGCGTCCTCAGCCAGCTTGACACGATCAAGGCTGGCGCCGGTGGCGAGATCCAGCTCACCGACGCCATCGCGCGCGAGATCACCGAGAGCGACAACGTCCATGCGCTCCGGTTCCACGGCACGCGTTTCGACTGCGGCTCGAAGTCGGGTTTCCTGCAGGCCACCGTCTCCTTCGGGTTGAAGGACCCGGAACTCGGTAGCGAGTTCGCCGGCTACCTCGCCGGGATCATGGCAGCGCGGGCGGACGATGCGATGGACGCGAGGCGCGTGCAACTCGTCCGCTGAAGGAGGCGTGCGGGATCCCCGAACTTCGGGCCGCCGCTCAGGCGGCCCGTTCCGTCTTGCCTTCGGTCAGGATCGCATAGAGCGCCGAGACATCGAAGGTCGAGCGCAGCTTGGTGCAGACCGCCTCGCTCCGGAGGGTGCGCGACACCCGTGCCAGGGCCTTGAGATGATCGGCCCCCGCGGTCTCCGGCGCCAGCAGGGTGAAGACCAGATCCACCGGCTGCCGGTCGATCGCCTCGAAATCCACCGGCTTCTCGAGCCGCACAAAGAGCCCGTGCACCCGGTCCACGCCCCCGAACCGCGCGTGCGGGATCGCCACGCCGCGCCCGACCCCGGTCGGCCCGAGTGCTTCCCGCTCCAGAAGCGCCCGGTAGACGGCATCCGAGGACACTCCATAGACCTCGGCCGCGAAATCGGCGAGTTCCTGCAGCAGGCGCTTCTTGCTCGTCGCCTTCAACGGCGCGCGCACGGCCTCGACCTCGAAAATTTCCGAGAGCTCCATGAAGGGCCTCCTGCGGTGGGCGCCGCCATTATGCCGAGTTGCGGGGGTCGATCCAGCCGATGTTGCCGTCGTCCCGCATGTAGACGACATTGACCCCGCCATGGGCAGTATTGCGGAAGACCAGAAGCGGCGCGCCCGCGAGTTCCATCTGCATCACCGCCTCGCCCACGGAGAGGGACTGAACCTTGGTTTCCATCTCCGCCACGATCACCGGCTGCAGACTCTCGGGCTCATCCCCTTCGGTCCGGTCGCCATCGCCCGCCAGAATATAGGACGGCGCCCCGAAGGACTCGATCGGCATCTCCCGGTTGCGGTGATGGTCCTTCAGCCGCCGCTTGTAACGGCGCAACTGCTTCTCCATCCGTTCCGACGCGCCATCGAACGCGGCATAGACCTCGTCGGCCCGCGCCTTCGCCTGTACGGTGATTCCCGTTGCGAGATGCACCGAGATGTCAGCCGCATATTCAAAGGAGACCCGTGAAAATATCACGATCGCCTCGACCGGACGATCGAAATATTTTCCGACAACTTCGCGGAGCTTTTCCTCGGCATGCGTAGTGAGTGCATCGCCGACATCGATCTGTTTGCCGCTTATCTGAATGCGCATCGTTCGCCCCTGCTTGATGTCGGTTCCATGATCCGGCGCTCGATGGATGCCGCGCGCGGCGCGCTGGACCAATATGGACAGCCCGCCTCCCTGTCAACCGGAGCGCCTGCGGCCATTCCGGCTCAGCGTGAGCGGCTGCCGGGCGCTCCGGGTCGACGACGTGCGACGGAGGACGGTATGCCCATGCCCTCACGATATTTCGCTATGGTGCGTCGTGCAATATCGATCCCCTCCCGGTTGAGGGCCCGGACGATCCTGTCGTCCGACAGCGGCCGTGCCGGATCCTCGGCTCCGAGGAGCGCACGGATGCGCGCCCGCACCGCCGTGGCCGAGACCGTTTCACCCCCCCACCGCATCGGAATCGGCTGACTGAAGAAGGAAGGCAGGCTGAAGGTGCCGCGCTCGCAGACGAGAAACTTGCCCGTCGTGACCCGGCTGACGGTGGATTCGTGTACCCCGAGCTTTTCGGCCAGCGCCCGTCGGCTGAGCGGCTTCAGCCCGGCGGGGCCCTTGGTGAAGAACGGCTCCTGGTGCGAGACGATGGCGGAAGTTACCGCAAGGATGGTGCGCGCCCGCTGCTCGAGGCTGCGGACGAGCCAGGATGCCTCGACGCGGCACTCGGCAATGTAGCGCACCGCCTCCTTGTCCCGGGCGCGGATATGGGCGGAATATGCGTTGTTCATCAGCACCCGCGGCAGCGCCTCCGGGTTCACCTCGACATCCCAGCCGGTGCCGCCGCGCTGCACCAGCACATCGGGCACCACCACCGCCACCGGCTCGTCAGCGAGCGCCGCTCCCGGCATCGGGTCGCACCGCCTGAGCCGCTCCAGCCGCTCCGCCACCACCTCCGGACGCAGTCCCGCCGCCGCGGCAAGCGCCGCCATTCCTCCGCGCGCCATGAGATCGAGCCGGTCGAGCACCGCAATCATCGCCGCGTCGAGGCCACCCCGCTCCGCGAGCTGGAGCCGGAAACACTCGGCGAGATTCCGCGCCCCGATCCCGGCTGGATCGAGGCCCTGCACGAGCGCCAGTGCCGCCTCGGCCGTGTCCGGCGCGAGCCCGTAGCGGGCAGCGAAGCCGCCGAGCGAGCCCCGGAAATAGCCGTCGCTCTCCAGTTCGTCGACAAGAAGGAGCGCCGCCGCCGCCACCGCCGCCTCGACCCGCGCGAGCCGCACCTGCCAGCGCAGTTGCTCCCGCATCGAGACCGGCGCAGCCGTGAGATCGACCATGCTCGGGCCATCGCCGCCGGAGCCGAGCCCGAGGCCCCGCTCGCGTGGCGGCGGCGTCCGCATCTCGAGCAGCGGGTTCGCCTCGACGAGGGTGGCGACATGCTCCGCGAGCTCGAGACTGCTCATCCTGAGCATCCGCAGCGACTGTTGCAGCCGCGGCGTCATCACCAACGACTGGCTCTGCCGGAGTTCGAGACGCGGCCTGACTGTCATCGCGTCACCCGCGTCCTTCGCCGGCTCCCCGCGCCCGCGCGCGAGGTCCCGCTCACAACCGGAAGCTCTCGCCGAGATAGACCCGCCGCACATTGTCGTCGCGCACCACCTGATCGGGCGAGCCGCTCATCAGCACCGTCCCGTCGTGCAGGATATATGCCCGATCGACGATCTCCAGCGTCTCGCGCACGTTGTGGTCGGTGATCAGCACCCCGATCCCGCGCTCGATGAGCTGGCGCACGAGCTTGCGGATATCGGCAACCGCGAGCGGATCGACCCCGGCGAACGGCTCGTCGAGCAGCACGTATTTCGGCTGCGCCGCGAGGCAGCGCGCGATCTCCACCCGCCGCCGCTCGCCGCCCGAGAGCGCGATCGCCGGTGTCCGCCGCAGATGGGTGATCGAGAATTCGGCGAGCAGCTCGTCGAGCATCTCGCGGCGCTTCTCCCGGTCCTTGATCGCGATCTCGAGCACCGCGCGGATATTGTTGGCCACCGTCAGCCCGCGGAAGATCGACGCCTCCTGCGGCAGATAACCGATGCCGAGCTTGGCGCGGCGGTACATCGGCAGCCAGGTCACGTCGCGCCCATCCACCGACACCGTACCGGCATCGGGCGGCACCAGCCCCGCGATCGAGTAGAAACAGGTTGTCTTGCCCGCACCGTTCGGGCCGAGGAGCGCCACCACCTCGCCGCGATGAAGTTGCAGCGAGACATCGCGCAACACCGGACGCCGGCGATAGCTCTTCGAGAGCGAGTGCACGGCGAGCCCCTGCCCGCCCTCGGTCACCGTGAGCTGCGGCCGCGGGCTCACGGCTGCGCTCCCGGCTGCTGCGCATCCGGCACCACGATCGTCTGCACCCGCCCTTCCATGTTGGCGACATTCCCTTCGAGATCGATGGTGAGCCGGTCGCCGGAAATCGCGTTCCGCCCCTGCGTGAGCACCACGTCGCCCGTCATCTCGATCGTGCCCGTCGCAACCCGGTAGACCGCCTCTTCCGCCTCAGCCGCCTCGGCACCGTTCGTGACCGTGACGGCACCGGTCGCACGGATGCGCTCGACGGCGCCGCCGCCGGGTGTTTCACCTTCAGCGTAGAGCACCTCGACCTCGTCGGCGGCAAGGCGCAGTTCGCCTTGGCCAACAACCACCGCGCCGCGGAAATGCGCCGTGCCCGCCGCCTGATCGACGCTGAGCGAATCGGAACTGATCTCCACCGGCTGGCCGGGATCGTGCTCGACGCCGGTGCCGAACGGGATGCCGTCCGCTTCCTGCGCCGCGAGCGCGGCCGGAAACAGGAGCGCGCCCACCGCGAGAAGGGTGCCGAGACGCGAGAGGACATCAACCTTGATCATCCCTGCCTTCATACCGCAGGCGAACGCCGTTGCCGAACGAAAACACGCGCTGCCCCTCTCCGCTTTCCGCCGGAACGATCGCCATCCGCTCCGCAGCGATCCTGCCCATCGGCCCGCTGCCATCGACATCGCCCTCGGCCTCGAGCGTGCCGGCGAGAAGATCGACGGTGACCGTATCCGCGCTGATGCGGTAGCCATCGCTCGAGGTGACTGTCACCCGTCCCGACAGGTTCATGATCTGGGACTGCAGGTCCACATCGGCAACCGGCGCCTCGAGGGTGAACCGCTGGCCGCCGATGAAGCTGATCTCTCCGTCCAGATCCTCGATATCGGCCCGCGTCGGCGGGGCGGCATCCGGTACCACGACCGCCGCGGTGAAGCGGAAGGGATCGTCCTCGCGTGTCGATCCGGTCAGCACCGGCTCGGTCACCCTGAGGCCCTGGCCGAGGCTCTCGAGATCGGCCTCGGTGAAGATCAATCCCGCACCGCTTCGTTCGTCGCCCGGCAGCACGAAGAGCGTGGCGAGGAGCGCGAGGGCGAGGAGCGGCAACCCGATCTTCAGGATCCCGACAAGCTGCGAATGCAGATCGACCCTGCGCGCCATCGCCCTCAGGTCACTCCCGCCCTGAGGAGGTCATGCACATGGAGGATGCCGACCGGCACCTCGGGCGCCGCCTCCGCGACCGCGAAGAGCGCAGTGATCCGGTGCGCGTTCATCACCTTCAGGGCCTCGGTGGCAAGGGCCTCGGCCATGATCCGCCGCGGCCCGGGCGTCATCACCTCCTCGACCCGCCGCTCCAGCAGCCCTTCCATGTTGCGCCTGAGATCGCCGTCGGTGATCACGCCGACGAGGCACTCCCCCTCGGTGACGCCGACGATCCCGAACCCCTTGCGGCTCATCTCGATCAGCGCCTCTCCCATCGGCGCGCCGGCGGCAATGAGCGGCAGCGTCTTGCCTCGGTGCATCAGGTCGCCGACCTGCGCCAGCCTCGCCCCGAGGCGGCCGCCCGGATGGAAACCGCGGAAATCCTCGGGCGTGAACCGCCGGTGCTCCATCAGCACCACGGCGAGCGCGTCGCCGAGTGCGAGCGTCATCGTCGTCGAGGTCGTCGGCGCGAGGTTGAGCCCGCAGGCCTCCGCCGCCTCCGGCAGCACCAGTCCGACATCCGCCCGCCGGATCAGGGTTGAATCCGCCCTGCCCGCCACCCCGATCAGGGGGATGCCGAACCGCCGCGTATAGGCGATGAGATCGGCAAGCTCCGGTGTCTCCCCCGAGTTCGAGAGCAACAGCACCGCATCCTCGCGGGTGATCATCCCGAGGTCGCCGTGACTTGCCTCCGCCGGGTGCACGAAATGCGCGGGTGTCCCGGTCGAGGCGAGCGTCGCTGCGATCTTCCGCGCCACATGCCCCGACTTGCCCATGCCCGAGACAATCACCCGGCCGCGCACGGCGAGGATCACCCGCACCGCTTCGGCGACCCCCTCCCCGAGCGGCCCCGCGAGCGCCTCCCCGAGCGCCGCGAGCCCGCCCGCCTCGAGATCGATCACCCGCCGCGCCGTCGCGATCAGAACCTCCGCCCCGGCCATGCCCTCTCCCTTCAGCTATGCGCGAAGATGTTCTGCTCCTCCCAGCCCGCGAGGTCGAGCGCGGCCCGGTGGGGCAGGAAATCGAAACAGGCCTGCGCGAGCGCCGTCCGTCCCTCGCGCGCGAGCCTCAGGTCGAGCGCCGCCTTCAGCGCGTGGAGATAGAGCACGTCGGAGGCCGCGTATTCCACCTGTTCCGGTGACAGCTTCTCCGCGCCCCAGTCGCTCATCTGCTGCTGTTTCGATATCTCGATCCCCAGCATCTCGCGGGTGAGATCCTTCAATCCGTGCCGGTCGGTATAGGTCCGCACCAGTTTCGAGGCGATCTTGGTGCAGCAGACCGGCCCGGTCAGCACCCCGAACCGATGGAGCAGCACCGCGATGTCGAACCGCCCGAAATGGAAGAGCTTGAGCCGCTCCGGATCAACGAGGAGCCGCACGAGATTCGGCGCCTCGCCGCCCCGCACCTGCACGAGATGCGCATTCCCGTCACCCCCCGAGAGCTGGACCACGCACAACCGATCACGATGCGGGTTGAGCCCCATCGTCTCGCAATCGATCGCCACCACCGGCCCGAG
>CAYMOD010000012.1:0-5237 GCA_964391945.1 uncultured Rhodobacterales bacterium
CGCGCCGAGATCGGGCCGGAAGGGGAGCGGTGGTACAATTCCCTCGTCATCCTAGGCCCCGGAGGCGAGGCTGACGCCGTCTACGACAAGCACCATCTCGTGCCGTTCGGGGAGTATATCCCGCTCCGGGACGTGATCCGCCGCCTCGGCGGGCCGGTGATCGAGACGCTCACCCGCGGCGGCTTCACCCCGGGCGCGGGGCCCGAACTCGTGGGCGCGCCGGGCGTGCCGCCGCTCCTGCCGCTCGTCTGCTACGAGGCGATCTTCGCGCGCCATCTCCGGGCGCCCGAGGGACGGCCCGAGTGGATCGTCCAGATCACCAACGATGCCTGGTTCGGCACGCTGGCGGGTCCGTTCCAGCATTATGCGCAGAACCGCGTCCGCGCCATCGAACAGGGTTTGCCGATGGTGCGCGCCGCCAACACCGGGATCAGTGCCGTGATCGATCCCTATGGCCGGGAAGTGGCGCGGATCGACCTCGGCGTCGAGGGTTTCGTCGACGCCGTGCTGCCTGCCACGATCGCACCGACGCTGTTCGCGCAATACGGACATCAACCGTCAATGATCGCTATAGCATTGATTTTCGGATTAACTTTCGCAAGATTTTCGGGTGGTCATCACCGGTTCGCCCGCTCATAACTCGGAGCGGGAGTGGGCTGTACTGCATGCCGCGTGTCCATGATTAGGGGCATGAGTTTTCGTCAGCATGATTAGTGCAGAAATATAATGGGTGATCGCTTTGAAGCTGACGGCAAATCAGATTGACATACATGTGGGGGGACGGATGCGGCTCCGGCGGGAGTTCCTCGGCATCAGCCAGGGAAAGCTCGGCCGGCATCTCGGGCTGACCTTCAGCCAGGTCCAGAAATACGAGAAGGGTGCGAACCGGATCGGCGCCGGCCGGCTCTACCTCATCTCCCAGTTCCTCGGGGTGCCGGTGTATTATTTCTTCGAGGGACTGGCCGAAGACGGCGCCCAGGCGGCCGCGACCCGTGCCGGACGCCGGGATGGGGAGGTCGCGATCCTCGAGGAGGCTTTCCTCTCGATCGACGATGGCGAGACCCGGCGTTCGGTGCTCGCGCTGGTGCGCTCCCTCGCCGCGGCCGAGGCGCCGGCCCTCGCAGCCGAGATACCGCCGGCCAACGGTGGCGGTTCGGCGCATTGAGGCGCCGCCGGTTGACTTCCGCCGACCGGCTTCCTTAGCACCTTCCCGGCAAGGAAGCGGGAGGCGCAGGATGGAGGGGGGCGAGGAAGCGCGGCGCCCGGGCACCGGCAAGACGGAGCCCGGAGCCGATGCAGCGGGCTGGCGCAACTTCTACGGGCGTCGGCGGGGCAAGGCCCTCCGGCCGGCGCAGCGGCGCTACCTCGACGAGATCCTGCCGCGTCTGCGGGTCCCCGGTCTGGCGGCGGATCCGGTGACGATTGCCGATGAATCGGCCGCCGGAAAGAGGGGCGCAGGGCGTGACATGACGGCGGCCACTGCGGCCGTGAATACTGCGGCCGTGAACCGGATCGACCTGCCGGTGCTCTTTCCGCAGGCCCGCGAAGTCTGGCTCGAGATCGGCTTCGGAGGCGGCGAGCATCTGCATCAACTCGCGCTCGATCATCCGGACGTCGGTCTGATCGGGTGCGAGCCGTTCCTGAACGGGATCGCGATGCTGCTCGGCCGGATCGCCCGCGCCGATCCCGGCAACATCCGCATCCATCCCGGAGACGCCCGCGACGTGATCGACCGGCTGCCGGAGGCGAGCCTCGGGCGGATCTACCTTCTCTATCCCGATCCCTGGCCGAAGGCGCGCCATCACAAGCGCCGCCTCGCCGGGGCGGAAACACTGGCGGCGCTCGCCCGCCGCATGGCGCCAGGGGCCGAGCTGCGGCTCGCGACCGATATCGCTGATTATGCCGACCACGCGATCAAGGGGGCGGCGGCCACAGGTCTCCTCGAACCGGTGACGATCACCGTGCCGGAGCGTTTCCGCCCATGGCCGGGCTGGCACCCCACCCGCTACGAGGCGAAGGCGCTCCGCGAAGGGCGCCGGCCGGGTTATCTCGTCTGGCGGCGCGCCCTCTGAGGGGATGCACGAATTCCCAGCCAGCAAGATGGAGCGCCCGGTCCGATGCACTCGGATTGGAAAGCGCTCTGTCTTCTCCACGGAATATGTCCGAGTCGGAACAAGTCCAGATCTGGATCAAATCAGCTGGACACCTCTAAAAACCCCTGTTCACGGGAAAGACTCGCGGTCTTTTCAGTGGGATAGCTGGGCACTGGTAAGGTTTTTAGAGGTGTCCAGCTCCACCGGGAGACTTTTTCAGCAGCCTGCTAACGCCTGTGGTCGCGCGTCTTCGGCGGCTCGGATACCTGCACGGAGGTTCCGGCCGCGGTGTAGGTGACGAGGCTCCGCGCCTTCTGCTCGCCCGCCTCGATCTGCGCCTGTGCGACCTGGATACCGGCAAGGCTCGCCAGCAGCAACCGCCCGTTGCGCTCCGCCCGTGCCCTGAGCGCCACGAGAAAGGGCACGGGCACGGTATGCGGATCGGCGAGGAGTTCCGCAACCAGCGCCTCGCGGCGGGCGACAAGATCGGCGAGCGCGGTCATCGGGCCGTTGAGCAGCACGTCGCGCTCCTCGTCGAAGAGCGCCAGCACCCGCGCCTGTCGCCTGTCGCCTGCCAGCCCGATCATCCGCCGTTCCTCGCCTTGATCGCCTCGAAAACCTGCTCGGCCAGCCCGAACCCGCCGCCTTCGGCCAGAAGCCGGGCGTATTCCCGTGTCAGGAAGCCCGAAAAAGCATCCTCGCCGGCACCGCCGCCGAATCCGTCCGGCATGGCGTTGAGGCCGCTGTGTTTCAGCATCTCGGCGAGGAACGCGGCTTCGAATGCCTGCGCCGCTTCGTGCGCCGCGGTCTCGCGTGCTGCGGTCTCGGCGCGGGGTTGCAATACCGCGATTCCCGGCATTTCGGTCGGCCTGATTTCCATGCGGCGTCTCCCGGGGTTCCTGAAGTTCGCCCCAGTCCTCGGCCGCCGCAGTAAATATTCCGTAAGGCTTCCCGGCGATCAGGGATGGCGACGATGGCCAGCCCCATGGAGCCGCCATGATTTCAACCGATCTCCTGAGCATCCTGATGCGCGGAACGCAGGGCCTGCCCGTCGGCGGAAGCCCCGAAGCCGCGGCAGGTCCGCCCGCGGATGAGGAGAGTTTCGACCAGTTCTTCGGCGAGGCGTGCCGGAAAGACGATGGCGCGGACCCGTCGGCCATCCCGTCGGCCATGGTCGCGCCGCAGCCGGCCTCTGAACCGGCGCGCGTCCCGCCCCGCCTCGGCGCCGCGCCTCCCGATGCCGCCGCTCCTGATGCCGCCGCTCCCGAGGCGGTGCCGGACGCAGCGGTCACAGAGGACGAAGCGGTCACAGAGGTTGTGCCGGGCGTGCGGATGCCCGCCGAGGCGGCGATACCGGCGCCTGCTGCCGATGGGGCGATCGGGACCGGGGCGGCGCCCCTCCGCGCGGCATCCTCCGCTCCCGCGGTCGGAGCTGCGAGGGCATCCGTGGTACCCGGGGCGGCCATGGCCGTGCCTGATCCGGGGGCGGGGATCGTTTCCCTGGAGGAGAATGCCGGCCGGCAAGGCTCGGCGGCGATCGAGGAAGGCGCGCCGCCAGATCGACAGGGTTCAGGCACGAGTGACCGGCCGGGTCTGCCGCCGGAGCGCCCGGCCAGGGACGCCCCGGTCCTGCAAGCCCGGCAGCTGGAGACGGCGCGTGCGGCGGAGCCGCCGGTGGTCGAGCCGGCATCGGTACCGGCATCGGTGCTGGCCGCGTCCGGGTGGGATCGCCCGACCGCAGCGGATCGCCCGCCTTCCGCCGCCCTGCCGATGGTGGCCGGCATCGACACCGCACCCTCGCCATCACCCGGCCTGTCCCTGATACCGGCCGAGGTCGAACCCGGCTGGCGGCTCGGGATCGAACCCGCCGCTGCCATGGCGCGCGAAATACCGGCCGCGCCCGCACCGGCCGCGCCGCCTGCTGCCGTCGCGAACCAGGTGGTGACGGCGATTCGCAGCGGCGAGGGCGAGCGTATCGAGATCCGCCTCGACCCGCCCGAACTCGGCCGGGTCCAGATCGAGATGCGCATCATCGATGGGGCTCTCCACGCCGTCGTCGTCGCCGAGCGGCCGGAGATCGGCGACATCCTCCGCCGCCATGCCGAAATGCTTCAGCGTGATCTCGAAGCCGCGGGCTACGCGAGCGTCAGCCTCGAATTCGCGACAGGCCACGAGCGGAAGGAGGCCGAACAGCACCACGGCGCGCCATCGGCCGGGCCTGGCCTGTCTCCGACAACCGCAACCCCGACCCCGCTGCTCCGCGCCGCCGCGCTGGACCGGCTCGACATCCGTCTCTGAAGGAGTTCCGCGACATGCAGATCCCGCCGACATCCGCCGCCGGCATCACCGCTGCCGCCGCGCCCGCCGCCGGAACGGCAGCCGGATCGGCCGCCCTCTCCGCCGGCAGCGACTTCCAGACCTTTCTCACCCTGCTCACCGCGCAGATGCGCAACCAGGACCCGCTGAAACCGGTCGAATCGACGGAGTTCATCGCCCAGCTTGCGAGCTTCTCCGCCGTCGAGCAGCAGGTACGCACCAACGACCGGCTCGATCTGATCCTCGCCTCGCTCGCCGGCGGATCGAGCGCCGGTCTCGCGGAATGGATCGGCCGCGAGGTCCGCGTCCCCGCCGCCGCCAGTTTCGAGGGCGTCCCGGTCGAGGTCGAGTTCGATCCCCACCCGGAGGCCGAGACCGCGACCCTCTTGGTCCTGAACGCCTTCGACCAGGTCGTGGCCCGCCGCGCGATCGAATCCGGCGCCACGCAGGTGACGTGGGACGGCGAGACCGATACCGGCGAGACCGCGCCGCATGGCACCTACCGCTTCAGGATCGAGAGCGAGGCAGGGGGGCAGCTCATCGCGACGCAGGCCGGGCGCGTGTTCGTGCCGGTGGAGGAGGTGCGGATCGTCGCGGGCGCACCGAGCCTTGTGCTCGCCAGCGGCGAGTCGGTCGCGATCGGCGCGGTGATGGCGGTCCGATAGGGGCAACCGGCGGGGTGGTGCCGGTATCGGTCGCGCTGTCCACGATGGCCGCTTCGCCGGGACGCGGGAACTCGTCGGGGGGTTCTGGCTCTGGGAGGCAAGGGCCATGGCCGAGGCGGTCGAAGGGGTGAAACGCTGTCCGAACCCGATGCCCGGCCCGAGC
>CAYMOD010000012.1:5337-18680 GCA_964391945.1 uncultured Rhodobacterales bacterium
GGGCTTCGATCACGGCCGGTTCAAGCCAGGGGTCAGAGCAGGCCGAGGGCGCGGAACGAGGCGTCGTGTTCCTTGCCGATGATCACGTGGTCGTGGATCTGGACGCCGATCGCGGTGCAGGCGTCCGCGATCCGGGCGGTCATGTCGATGTCGGCGCGGCTCGGGGAAGGATCGCCCGAGGGATGGTTGTGGATGAGGATGATCGCCGAGGCGTTGAGTTCGAGCGCCCGTTTCGCGACCTCGCGCGGATAGACCGGAACATGGTTGACGGTGCCTTTCGCCTGTTCCTCGTCGGCGATCAGCACGTTCTTCGTATCGAGGAACAGGATGCGGAACTGCTCGGTCTCGCGGTAGGCCATCACGGTCTTGCAGTAGCTCATCAGCGCGTCCCATGAGCTGAGGACCGAGCGCTCCATCACCCGGGCGCGCGCCATGCGGTGGGCGATGGCCTCGACAAGCTTGAGCTGGAGGTGAACGCGCGGCGTGATGCCGGGCACCTGCATCAGCCGGTGCTCGGAGGCGGCGACGACGGCGTTGAGGTCGCCGAAGGTGGCGAGCAGGGTCTTGGCGAGCGGCTTCACGTCGATACGCGGGATCGCGTTGAAGAGGAGGAGTTCGAGCAGTTCGTATTCCTGCATCGGCGCATGGCCACCGGCGCGGAAACGCTGGCGGAGCCGCTCCCGGTGTCCCCAGTAATGCGGGCGAGGGCGGGGCGTTGCTCGCGTGGCTTCGGGGGCCGCCGGCGCCAGCGCCACATCGGGCGGCGGCTGGCGGCGGCGGAAATCGTCGAGCCCGATCAGCGCCTCCTCGGAGAAGCGGTAGTCGTCGCCTTTCCCGGACATGGCTTCCCTCTGGAGCCTGTTCGACGAACACCGGTTCGTCGAACAGGCTCCATGTCATTGAATGGTCGCGTTTTCGAACCGCGGAAGTGGTATTCACTTTCGCTGAAAACGCTCTGGCTTGCGCCCGAGTTTCGCGGATGGCGGTTAACGGAAGGTTGCCCGCTATCCCCGCGCCGCGCCCCGCCGCATCGCGGCGCGGAGATCACCGAAACGCACGGCGCGGGTCGCGAACGCCGCGATCCCGTAGCTCGCCGCCCCTGCCGCCACCAGCGAGGCGAGCGCGAAGTAGCGCAGCGCCTCCCGTTCGAACGCCGGCAGAAGCGCGCCCTGCAGCGCCCAGAGGATCGCCCCCATCGCCGCGCAGGAGAGCGCGATCCGCGGCAGGGCGCGGCGCAGGCGGGAGTCGATCCCGGCCGCGCCCGACATGCCGCGCGTCCCCCGCCAGAGCTCGGCGACCATGGTCCAGCCGGCGAGCGTGGTCCCGAGCGCGGCGGCGGGCCAGCCGAGCACCGGCGCGAGGCCGATCGCGATCACGGCATTGACGATCATCGCGCGGACCGCGAAGCGGAACGGCGAGCGGGTGTCCTCCCGCGCGTAGTAGACGGGCGAGAGCACCTTCTGGAGCACGAAGGCCGGCAGACCGGCGCCGTAGATCGCCACCGCGAGCGCCGTGGCCGCGGTATCCTCCGGCCCGAAGACGCCGCGTTCGAAGAGAACGGAGACGATGGGGCCGGGGATGACCAGGAGCGCCACCGCCGCCGGCAGCGTCAGGAGGAGCGTGAATTCCGCGGCGCGGTTGACGGCGTCGCGCCCGCCCGCCGCATCCCCCGCCCGGAGCCGGCGCGAGAGATCGGGGAGGAGCACCACCCCGATGGCGATGCCGACGACGCCGAGCGGCAGCTGGTAGAGGCGGTCGGCATAGGCGAGCCACGCCACCGCGCCGTCGAAGAAGGACGCGACCTGGCGGCCGACGATCAGGTTGATCTGGATGACCCCGCCCGCGAGCACCGCCGGCCCCGCCACCACCGCGAGCCGCCTGAGTTCCGGTGTGAGTCGGGGCAGCCGCGGCCGGATCCGCATCCCCGCCCGTTCCGCCCCCCACCAGACGAGGCCGAGCTGGGCCACGCCCGCGACCGGCACCGACCAGATCTGCCAGAGGCCGACATCGCCCCCGGTCCAGTGACCGGCGAGCAGGAAGCCGATCATCACCAGGTTCATCAGGATCGGCGCGGCGGCGGCGAGGGCGAACCGGCCGAGCGAGTTCAGCACCCCCGAGATGAGCGCGGTGAGCGAGATGAAGAGGATATAGGGAAAGGCGATCCGCCCGTAGAGCACCGCGAGATCGAACCGCTCGTCGCCCGCGAAGCCCGAGGCGAGCGCGAGCACGAGCCAGGGCATCACGATCTGCCCGACGAGGGTGAAGGCAATCAGCAGCGTGCCGAGCGCGGAGAGCGCGTCGGAGCCGAACCCGGCCGGATCCTCGCCGCCCTCGACGCGTTTCGCGAACATCGGCACGAAGGCGAGGTTGAAGGCGCCCTCGGCGAAGAAGCGGCGGAACATGTTCGGCAGCGTGAAGGCGATGAGAAACGCCTGCGCCACCGGTCCGGTGCCGAGCAGCGCCGCCATGATCACGTCGCGCGCAAGGCCGAGCACCCGGCTCGCCATCGTCCACGACCCGACGCTGAGGAACGCCGGAAGAAGCCGGATCGGCCTGATCATTCGGTTTCGGGCAGGGGGGTGATCGCGGCGCGAAGCCGGGCCTCGAGGGTGCGGCGCTTCGCCTCGGAATGGAGCTTCAGGCCGAAGAGGTCCTTGACGTAGAAGACATCGACCGCCTGCTCGCCATAGGTGGCGATGATCGCGGAGGCGATCGAGACATTGTTGGCCGTCAGCGTCCGCGCGAGGTCGTGGAGGAGGCCGACGCGGTCGCGGGTCTCGACCTCGATGATCGTGTAGATGTCGGAGCCGGTGTTGTCGAAATGGATCGAGGTCGGCACGAGGAAGTCGCGCTCGCGCTTCCTGATCCGGTCCTTGCCGCGCAGCGCCTCGCCGGCGATGACCTCGCCGCGGAGGATCCGGCCCACCGTCACCTGCAGCCGGCCGAGGCGGAAGCGTTCATAGGGCTTGCCCTCGATATCCTGGATCCAGAAGGCGGCGGTCGCGATGCCGTCGCTCGTGGTATAGGTCCGCGCATCGACCACATTCGCCCCGGCGAGCGCGAGCGCACCGGCGAGCCGGGCGAAGATGCCGGGATGATCCTGCATCGCGAAACAGGCAAGCGTCGCATCCCGCTCGGGCGCGAGTTCGAAATGCATCGAGGCGGCGTCCGCCTCGACCCGCGTGACGAGATCGGCGAAGACCACATGCGTGCGCGTGTCGAACCCCAGCCAGTAGGGGGAATAGTGGCGCGCGAATTCCGCCGCGAGCGCCGCCTCGCTCCATTCGGGCAGGGCGGCGGCAAGCGCCTCCCTGGCGGCGGCCTCGCGTTCGGGCCGGCTCTGCGCGGAACTGCCGCCGGTGAGCACATCGAGCGTGTCGGTATAGAGCTCGCGCAGCAGCATGCTCTTCCAGTTGTTCCAGACGCCGGGGCCCACGCCGCGGATGTCGCAGATGGTGAGCACGGTCAGAAGCTTCAGCCGGGTCGGGCTCTTCACCACGCTCGCGAAATCGCGCGCCGTGCGCGGATCGGCAAGGTCGCGTTTCTGCGCCGTGTCGGACATCAGCAGATGGTGGCGGATCAGCCACTGCACCGCCTCGCTCTCCTCCTCGGGAAGGCCGAGGCGGGGGCAAAGACGCCGGGCGATCCCGGCCCCGATCTCGGAATGATCGCCGGCCTGTCCCTTGCCGATGTCGTGGAGGAGGAGCGCGACATAGAGGACGCGGCGATTGAGCCCCTTGGCGATGATCCCGGTGGCGATGGGCAGTTCGTCCGCGAGCTTCATCCGCTCGATCTGGGAGAGCGTCGAGATCGTCTGGATGATGTGCTCGTCCACCGTGTAGCGGTGGTACATGTTGAACTGCATCATCGCCACGATCCGCCCGAACTCGGGGAGGAAGGCGCCGAGCAGGCCGATCTCGTTCATGCGCCGCAGGCTGCGCTCCGGGTTGTTGTGGCTGAGCAGCAGGCCGAGGAACAGGCGGTTCGCCTCCGGGTCCTCGCGCATCGCGTCATCGACACGGTCGATATTGGCGGCGATCAGCCGGAGCGCGTCGGGGTGGATCTCCACGCCCGAGGCCAGCGATTCCTCGAAGATGCGCAGGAAGTTGACCGGCCGGGCGAGGAAGCATTCGGGATCGGCGACATCGAGCCAGCCGGAACGGAACCGGTAGCCCGGCGCGACTCCCGCCTCGCGGGCGAAGGCGAAGGCGGTGCGCAGCGTCTGGCGGAAGCTGCTGCGGCGCCGGGTGACGTGCTGGGCCTCGAGACCCGCGAGGAAGATGCGGGTGAGGTCGCCAACGTTCTTCGCCTCGGTGAAGTAGCGCTGCATGAACCGCTCGACCGCGCGCTGGCCGCGGGTGGCGCTGAAGCCGAGCGTCGCCGCGATCTCCACCTGGGTGTCGAAGGTGAGCTGTTCGTTCGCCCGTCCCGCCAGCAGATGCAGGTGGACGCGGGTGGTCCACAGGAACGCCGCCGCTTCCGAGAAGATGCGGTATTCGTCCGGCCTGAAGATGCCGCGCGCGACGAGATCCTCGGGCGTTTCGGCGTGGTGGAGATACTTGGCGATCCAGTAGAGGGTCTGGAGATCCCTCAGGCCCCCCTTCGATTCCTTGACGTTCGGTTCGAGGAGATAGCGCGTCGAGCCCTGGCGGTGATGGCGCTCGGCCCGTTCGGCGAGTTTCGTCTCGACGAACTGTGACCCGGTATGCGCGAAGAGCTCGCGCCAGAGCCGGTCGTCGAGGTCGGCGCCGAGGGCGTGGTCGCCCCAGAGCACGCGGTTCTCGAGGAGCGAGGTCCGCACCGTGATGTCTCCCGCCGCGAGGCGGATACAGTCATCGATCGTGCGCACCGCATGGCCGACCTTCAGCCGCAGGTCCCAGAGCGTGTAGAGCACGGTCTCGATCAGGCTCTCGCCCCAGGGCGTCTGTTTGTAGGGAGTGAGGAACAGGAGATCGACATCCGAGAAGGGCGCCATCTCGCCGCGCCCGTAGCCGCCGACCGCGAGCACGCAGAGCCGTTCGGACGCGGTCGGGCTCGGCAGCGGATGGATCCGGTGGAGGGCGAAGTCGAGGACGAGCGTCACCACCGCGTCGGTCAGCCGCGAATAGTCGTGGATCGCGCGGTGGGCGGCCATCGGCTCGGCCGCGATCGCCGCCGCGATCCGCTTCCGGCCATCCTTCCAGACCCGCCGCAGCACATCGACCGCCGCGGCACGGAGCTCCTCCGGACCGGAGGCCGTCCCGGCCGCTTCATCGAGCGCGCGCATGACCGCCTCGCGATCGGGAACGGCCTCCGCCGCAGGGAGGAGGCCGTTCCGGTCCGCCGTCCGTCGCGGCGGGAGGTCGAGCTCAGTTGACAAGGACACCGAAGGCTCTGGACGCAGGGTCGATCACCGGCGCCGCACCGTTGCGGACTTCCCGTATGGCGAGATTGCGCTGGTTCAATCCGCCCGGCATGAGACGGAACGGCCCGTAGACACCGGCAAAACCGTCCGCGTCGGTCAGACTTGCGGCCGAGAACGGCATCGGGTTGGTCCCTGCCATCGCCTCGCGCAGGAGCGCGCCCACCGCTGCCACCCCGTCATAGGCGAGGCCGGCGAGCTCGTGCGGCCGCGTGCCGTAGGCCGCGCGGTACCGCGCCTCGAAACGGTTGAGGAAAGCGGGATCGGGGGCGGCGAACCAGGCGCCCTGCAAACTCGGCTGGTTCAGGATCTCGGCGGAGACCTCCCAGCGGTGGATGCCGAGGAACTGGACCGAACCCGCGTCGAGCCCTGCGTCGCGCAGTTCGTCCGCGACATAGCCAAGACCGCCGGTCGCCACGTCCGCGAGCACCACGGCATTTGCGCCGCTGCTCCGGAGCGCGTCCGCGATCGGCCCGGCCGCGCGTTCGATATCCGCGACCGAGAGATTGTAGCCGCGCTCCGCGACGACGCTGCCGCCCTGGCGCGCCACTGCCGCCGCGACTGCCTGCCGCGCGCTGTCGCCCTCGATCCCGTTCGGATAGACGATCCCGAAACGCGTGAGGCCTTGCGCGCGCGCGAACGAGACCGCGCGCCCGGCCGTGTTGTCGAAGGTGAGGCCGAGCAGGTAGACGCCGCCCCCCGCCACGTTCGGATTGTTCGAGAAGGAAAGCACCGGCACATCCGCCGCGTCGGCGACCGGTCCCACCCCCGCCGTCTCCGTCGAGAAGAGCGGCCCGACGATGATCTGCGCGCCCTCGGCCAGGGCGCGCTGGGCCGCCGAAGCGCCGCCCCCGGTCGAGCCCCCGGTCTCGTAGATCTGGAGATCGAGCGGCACCCCGCCGAGATCGGCCTCGGCGAGCCGCGCGGCGTTCACCAGGCTGTGTCCGATCTCCTCCCGCCCCGGATCGCCGGTGCCGAGCGGCACGAGGAGCGCCACCCGCACCGGTTGCGAGAGGTCGATCGCCGGTCCGGCATCGCCCACGGCCGCGCGCTGGGTCGGCGCGCAGGCCGCGAGCGCCGCGAGGCCGAGCGCGGCCAGTCCGCCGCAGACACGCCGTCGTGCGCGATCCACCTGCGCAAACCCGGTTGACAGCATCTGCTCCTCCCCTGACCCTGATACGCCCGGACGCCGTCGCGACCGGTTGAGAAGGCTACGGCCTCACCCGCGGGATGTAAACGCAGGATGGAATCCGATCCGCCCGAGGAAAGGCATCCGGCGCCCGATGCCGGGGAGGCGGCGTCATGCGCCGACGGGCTGGCCTCCGGCCCCGGCGGAGCCGGCGCGGCGCTGCCCGAAGCGGCCGCCGGGCCAGGTCCGGGAGCGCTCGCGCCCGGTCTCCATGTTGTCGCGACCCCGATCGGCGCTTCCCGCGACATCACGCTCCGCGCCCTCGACATCCTGCGTACGGCCGATCTTCTGGTGGCCGAGGACACCCGCACGCTCCGGCGGCTGATGGCGATCCACGGGGTCCGCCGCGACGGGCGCACCATCCTTGCCTACCACGATCACAATGCGGGTGAGCAGCTTCCGCGGCTCATCGGCGCGCTTCGCGACGGGCGTTCGGTGGCGCTGGTCTCCGACGCCGGCACCCCGCTTGTCGCCGATCCCGGCTACCGGCTGGTGCGGGAGGCGCAAGAAGCGGGGCTGCCGGTCCGGGCCGCGCCCGGTGCCTCGGCGCTGCTTGCGGCGCTCGTGGTGGCGGGGCTGCCCACCGACCGTTTCCTCTTCGCGGGCTTCCTGCCGCCGAAGGCCGGGGCGCGGGCGCGGAGCCTTGCCACGCTTGCCGCCGTGCCCGCGACGCTCGTCTTCTTCGAGAGCCCGCGCCGCCTCGCCGACAGTCTCGCGGCCATGGCCTCCACGCTCGGGGCCGAGCGCGGGGCGGCGGTCTGCCGGGAGCTCACCAAGCGTTTCGAGGAGGTGCGCCGCGGCACTCTGGCAGATCTCGCCGCCGCTCATGCCGGCGAAGGCCCGCCGAAGGGCGAAATCGTCGTGGTGATCGGCCCGCCGCCCGAACGCGCGGCAGGGCCGGAGGCGCTCGATGCCGCGCTTGCAGCCGCACTCGCGGAAGCTTCGGTGCGCGACGCGGCCGAATCGGTCGCGAAGACCCTCGGCCTGCCGAAACGCGCCGTCTACGCCCGCGCGCTCGAGATGAGCCGCGAATGAGGCCGGGGAGAGCGAAGGCCGGACGCATGGCCTACCGCAACGGCCTCGCCGCCGAGGAGATCGCCGCGCGCCTCTATACGGCCGAAGGCGGAAGCATCCTCGCCCGCCGCTGGCGCTCGTCCGTGGGCGAGATCGACCTCGTCGTCGCGCTTGGCTCCTTCATCGTCTTCGTCGAGGTGAAGGCCCGCCGTGATGCCGTCGCCGCGGCGGAGGCGCTTGGCCCCGGCCAGATGCGCCGCCTCGGCACTGCGGCCGAAGCCTGGCTCGCGGCTCACGCGGCGCCCGGCCAGGATGCCCGGTTCGATGTCGTCCTCGTCGACCGCTCCGGGATTGCGGAGCGTATCGAGAATGCGCTCGGTTTCGACCTCTGAGCCGCTTGCCCTCGGCCCGGCGCTCGGCCACAACCCCGGAGGATACCGCTCGCGGAGGACATTGCCCATGGGCCTCAAGGTCGCCGTCCAGATGGACCCGATAGAGACCGTCAACATCAACGCCGATTCCACCTTCCGGATCATGGAGGAGGCGCAGAACCGCGGTCATACGCTGTTCTACTACACGCCCGACGAACTCGCCTTCGACGAAGGGCGGGTGACGGCGCGCGGCTGGAAGGTCGAGGTCCGCCGCGAGGAGGGGCGGCATTTCAGCCACGGCGAGGAGGAGGTGATCGACCTCGGTGCCTGCGACGTGGTCTGGCTGCGCCAGGACCCGCCCTTCGACATGAGCTACATCACGACCACCCATATCCTCGAACACATCCATCCGGAGACGCTGGTCGTCAACGACCCGTTCTGGGTGCGCAACTACCCGGAGAAGCTCCTCGTCCTCGAATTCCCCGAACTGGCGCCGCCGACGACGATCGCGCGCGACATCCGCACCCTCAAGGAGTTCAAGGACCGGCACGGCGACGTCATCCTCAAGCCGCTCTACGGGGCGGGCGGCGCCGGGGTCTTCCGCCTCGACCCGAACGACCGCAATTTCGTCGCCCTCTGGGAGATCTTCGCCGGGATCAGCCGCGAGCCGCTGATCGTGCAGAAGTTCCTCCCCGCGGTCGAAAAGGGCGACAAGCGGGTGATCCTCGTCGATGGCGAGCCGGTCGGTGCGATCAACCGCATCCCGGCCGTGGGCGAGACCCGCTCGAACATGCATGCGGGCGGGCGGCCGGAGAAGATCGCGCTTGACGACCGCGACCGCGAGATCTGCGCCCGGATCGGCCCGCTCCTGCGCGAGAAGGGCCAGATCTTCGTCGGCATCGACGTGATCGGCGGCTGGCTGACCGAGATCAACCTCACCTCGCCGACCGGTTTGCAGGAACTGGAGCGGTTCGACGGCATCAACGCGACCGGCATGATCTGGGAGGCGATCGAGCGACGACGGGCCGCATGAGCCGGGCGGCGCCGGCCGGGGCGGGCGCGTCTGGCGTCACCGCCGCATGCGGTGCGTCTGAGGGCGCCGCCGCGTGCGGTGCGCCGACCACCGGACCTGTGGCGCGAGCCGGCCCGCGCCGCGCTGCCGGCCTTGCCGCCGGTGGCGCGAGGGACACCGCACCGGGTGCCGGGCGGGACGGCAGACACCTTCAGGCGGCTGAGAAACACCCGGGGAAGCGGCCGCTTCCTCAGGGCGCCGCCGCCAGCAGAGGTCGGGACGGGGCGGCGTCAGGGGCAGGCGGCCGCTGGCCGTCGCCCGCGCGGTCCCTGACCCCGCCCTCTCCCTCGACCCCAAATCCCTCGACCCAGAATCCCCGAAACGGACCTGCGGAACCGTCGCTGCGCTGCAGAGGGGCACGATGAGCGAGATCCGTCTTGCCGTCGTCAACTTCTGTCTCCGGCACATCGGCAAACGCTACCTGCGCACGGAGACCGATTTCGCCCGCGCCCGCCGCCGCTGGGAGCAGACGGTGCGGATGACGCCGCTGCCGCGCGGGGCCGCATTCGCGGCGCGGCCGCTCGCCCGGGGCGGCCACACCGTCCCGGCGGGACGGATCGACGGGAAGGCGGACGGACCGCTCCTCCTCTGGCTGCACGGCGGCGCCTATTGCATGGGCTCGTCGCGCACGCATGCGCCGATGGTCGCGGAACTTGCCCGGCGGCTCGGCGGGCGGGCGGTCATTCCCGACTACCGGCTCGCGCCGGAGCATCCCTTCCCGGCGGCGGTGGAGGACTGCCTCGCCGCCTACCGCGCGGTGCTGGAAGAGGGCGTGCCGGCGGGCGGCCTCGTCCTCGGCGGTGACAGCGCCGGCGGCGGCCTCGTCTTCGCGCTCCTCCATCTGCTGCTTTCCGAGGGAATGCCGCCGCCGCGTTCGGTCGTCGCCTTCAGTCCGTGGGTGGACCTCACCCGCTCGGGCGAGAGCCTGCGGACGATGGCCGAGCGCGACGTCATGCTGCCGGTCGAGCGGTTCGACGAGATCAGCAGCGCCTATCTCCGCGGCGCCGACTGCCGCGACCCGCGTGCCTCTCCGGTCTTCGGCCGGTTCCGACACGCACCGCCGGTCCTGATCCTGTCGAGCCTGCACGAGGTCCTGCGCGACGACGCGCGGATGATGGCCGCCCGCCTCCGCGCGGACAGCGTCGCGGTGGAGCACCGCGAATGGCCGGGCATGCCGCATGTCTGGCCGCTCTTCCCCGGCATCCTGCCGGAGGCCGGAGCGGCGCTTGACGAGGCCGCCGCATTCGTCGCGGCGGCAGGATGATCGCAGGATGATCGCCGCACCCCCGGCGAGATCTTCGGGCAGGTTTCAGAACGCCAGCCGGTAGCCGAGCGCCTCGGCGACATGACGCTTCTCCACGGCCGCCGTGCCTTCCAGATCGGCGATGGTGCGCGAGACCCGCAGCACGCGGTGATAGCCCCGTGCCGAGAGCCGGAACCGGCTGGCCGCGGCGGTGAGGAGGGCGCGGCCAGCCTCGTCCAGCGCTGCCGCCGCGTCGAGGATCTCACCCTCCGCGTCGGCGTTGACGCTCACCCCACAGGTCCCCTCGTAGCGGGCCCGCTGCGCCGCCCGGGCGCGGGCGACACGGGCCGCGACCGCCGCGCTCGCTTCGCCGGGGGACGCAGCGGCAAGATCCGCGATCGCCAGCGCCGGAACCTCGATCCGGATGTCGAAACGGTCCATCAGCGGCCCGGAGATGCGCCCCAGATAATCGGCGCCGCATTCCGGCACCCGTGCGCAGGACCGTCCCGGATCGGCGAGATAGCCGCAGCGGCAGGGATTGGCCGCGGCCACCAGCATGAAGCGGCAGGGATAGCGCACATGCGCGTTCGCCCGCGCCACCACCACGTCGCCGCTCTCGACGGGCTGGCGCAGCGTCTCGAGCACGGTGCGCGGAAACTCCGGCAGTTCGTCAAGGAAGAGCACGCCGTTATGCGCGAGGCTGATCTCCCCCGGTTTCGCGCCGCGGCCGCCGCCGATGATCGCCGCCATCGACGAGGTGTGGTGCGGTTCGCGGAACGGCCGCACCCGGGAGATGCCGCCTTCCTCGATCAGCCCGGCGAGGCTCATGATCATCGAGGTCTCGAGCGCTTCCTCGGCCTCCAGCGGCGGCAGGATGCCCGGCATCCGCTTCGCGAGCATCGACTTGCCCGAACCCGGCGGCCCGATCATCAGGACATGATGCCGCCCGGCGGCCGCGATCTCGAGCGCGCGTTTCGCCTTCTCCTGCCCCTTCACGTCGCGCAGGTCGCGTGCCTCCGCAGGGGCCGTGACCGTGCCCGGCGCGGCGGGCGCGAGCACCGCCTTGCCGGCGAGATGGTTGACGAGTTCGAGGAGCGAGCGCGCCGCGATCACCTGCACCGCGCCGACCCAGGCCGCTTCCGCCCCGCAGCCCTTCGGACAGAGGAGCCCGCAATCGGCCTCGGCCGCCGCCATCGCCGCCGGCAGCGCGCCGATCACCGGCACCAGCGACCCATCGAGCGACAGCTCGCCGAGGGCGACCTGGTGCTGCACGGCATCCGCCGGAACCACCTCCATCGCCGCAAGCAGCGCGAGCGCGATCGGCAGGTCGAAATGCGACCCTTCCTTCGGCATGTCGGCGGGCGAAAGGTTGACCGTGATCCGCCTTGCCGGCAGCGCGAGGCTCATCGCCGTCAGCGCCGCCCGCACCCGCTCCTTCGCCTCCGAGACCGCCTTGTCCGGGAGGCCGACGAGGTTGAAGGCCGGCAATCCCGGCGCGATGGCGCATTGCACCTCGACCAGCCGGGCCTCCACGCCCTCGAAGGCGACGGTATATGCGTGCGCGACCATGATCTCCGTCCGGATACCTTCGGACCATGATTTCGTCCGGAAGCCCCGAACCACGAGCCCTGAACGACATGGGGCCATCGGGTCTTACCGACCGGTTAACCGGCCGGATCCCCGGCTGCTGACGGGTGATATTCCGCGGGTGGCGGGCCCGGTGCGGGAATTTGACGATCGGATGGATGCCCGCGTTGAACTTCCTGCCGTTCCGCGGGTTTCCGCTTGGAAGCAATCGTTCCGCAACCGGGGCGTCGATCGTCCGCCCGGATTGTCGTCAGGGTTCGCGAACAGAGAGCGGAAGGCGCCATGAGAGGCCGACGCTCACCGGCAGGGAGGATGCGAGACATGGCCTTTGACGAGCCCGGCCTGCGGAGCGTGACCCGGCAGGCGATGGGCGCGGAGATGCTCGACGCGCAGACCGAGCTTGCGCTGGCGCGTGCCTGGCGCACACGGGCTGACGAGAAGGCGCTGCACCGGCTGGTGAACGCCTACATGCGGCTGGCGATCGCCATGGCCGCGAAGTACCGCCACTACGGCGTCCCCATGCCCGACCTGATCCAGGAGGCCGGCGTCGGGCTGATGAAGGCGGCGGAGAAGTTCGATCCCGACCGCGGCGTGCGATTCTCGACCTATGCCGTCTGGTGGATCAAGGCATCGATCCAGGATTACGTGATGCGCAACTGGTCGCTCGTCCGCACCGGCTCGACCTCCTCGCAGAAGGCGCTCTTCTTCAACCTGCGCCGGATCCGCGCCAAACTCGAACGCGAGGCCAGCGCCAGCGGCCAGGTCCTCGACAGCCCCCGCCTGAAGGAGATGATCGCCGAAGAGCTCGGCGTGCCGCTGCGCGATGTCGAGATGATGGATGCGCGCCTCTCCGGCTCGGACTTCTCGCTCAACGCGCAGCAGGCAGGCGAGGAGGGGCGCGAATGGCTGGAGACGATCGAGGACGAGGCGCCGCAGGCCGACGAGACCGTGTCGCGCCGTGCCGACATCGCCCGGGTGCGCGGCTGGCTCACGGACGCGATGGCGACGCTCAGCCCGCGCGAGCGGATGATCATCGTCGAGCGCAAGCTCCGCGACGAGCCGCGCACCCTCGAGAGCCTCGGCCGCGAGCTCGGCCTCTCCAAGGAGCGCATCCGGCAGCTCGGAGGCAAGGTGGGCAGCTCGGTCACGAAAGCGACGGGCTACCTCGTGGTCGGCGCGGACGCCGGCTCGAAGCTTACAAAGGCGCAGCAGCTTGGCACTGCCATCCTCGATGAGGCGGCAGTCTACGAGTCCGTTCTCACGCCCGAGCAGGTCGCGGACCACTTTGCGGTAGGGAGTGCGCAACTGCCGAACCAACTGCCCACTGCGCACTTCAGCGTGGCGGACGATGGCTTGAGCGTGACCGTCGACGCCTCGTCGTCGGTCGACGCAGACGGAGCCATCATCAGTTACGAATGGTCGTTCGGCGACGGTGAGGGCGCAAGCGGCGTCTCGACCGAGCACGT
>CAYMOD010000013.1:0-9202 GCA_964391945.1 uncultured Rhodobacterales bacterium
GCCATGGTCCTCGGCGCGCCGGAGAAGCGCGTCGCCGTCCTCCTCAACCGCAGTCGCCGCGCCGTCGCCTTCCACCTGCCGCCGCGGCCGGGCTATGCTTGGCCGCGCGCCACCTCCGTCCCCGCCCGTTCGGTCCGCATCGTCGAGGACCATCCCGCCGGCAAAGCCACGCCGACATGATCCGTCCCCCCGTGCGCTCTGGCGCGCTTTGCACTATCTGGGCACAGGCGCGGGACCCGACCTGATCGCACATATCGCGCAGGCCACTCCGGAAGCAGGGCCGGCCAGAGAGGGACAGGAACTGGAATGGAACGCCGCACGCTTCTCAAGACCGCGCTTGCCGGGATCTTCGGCGCCGCCGCCGTCCCGATCTCCCGCGCGATGGCCCAGACGCCGGACATGTCCGCCACCCCCTTCTCGTTCGAGACACTCGCCGCCGAAGTCGAGGCCGCTGCCCGCCAGCCGTTCGTACGCCCGGTGATGACGCTGACCGAACCTTTCGCCGATCTCACCTACGACGAGATGCGCGCCATCCGCTACCGGCCCGAAAGCCTGTTCTGGGGCGGCGCGGGCGAGACCTGGGCGATGGACATGATGCCGCCCGGCTTCTACTTCAACGAGAAGATCGAGGTCCACGTCGTCCGCGACGGGGAAGCGCGCGAGATCCCGTTTTCGACCGACTATTTCCACTTCCATCCCGACTATTTCCCCTATCCCGACGGCCGGGCGCCCGACGGCCTCGCCGAGGACCACGGTTTCACCGGCGTCCGCTTCCGCCACCCGATCAACCAGAAGGGCGTCTGGGACGAGGTCGCGGTCTTCCAGGGCGCGTCCTACTTCCGCGCCGTCGCCCGCGGCACCCTCTACGGCCTCTCCGCGCGCGGCCTCGCGATCGGCACCGGCGGGCCGGAACCCGAGGAATTCCCGCTCTTCACCGGCTTCTGGATCGAGGAGCCGGAGCCCGGTGCGGAGGAACTCCGCCTCTGGATACGGCTCGACAGCCCCTCGGTCGCCGGCGCCTACGAGATGACGATCACGCCCGGGGCCGAAACGGTGATGGCGATCCGCTCCGCCCTCTTCCCCCGCACCACGATCGACACCGCCGGAATCGCGCCGCTCACCTCGATGTATTTCTTCGGTCCGGAAAGCCGCGTCGGCATCGACGATTTCCGCAACGCGGTCCACGATTCCGACGGGCTGTGGATGACGAACGGCGGCGGTGAAACCCTGTGGCGATCGCTGACGAATCCGGCAGCGCTCCAGTATTCCGCCTTCCAGGACGAGAACCCCCGCCGCTTCGGCCTGCTGCAACGCGCGCGTGCGTTCCACCAGTACCAGGACGCCGAGGCCCATTACGAAAGACGCCCCTCGGCCTGGGTCGAGCCCGAAGGCGACTGGGGACCGGGTTCGGTCGATCTCGTCGAGATCCCGACCACGGACGAGTTCTCCGACAACATCGTCGTTTACTGGCGCCCGGCCGCGCCGCTCGAACCGGGGCGGCGCTACGATTTCGCCTACCGGCTGACCTGGGCACCGGCAGACGAATTCGACGGCCTCGCCCGCGTCATCGCGACGCGCGCCGGTGGCTCGATCCTCAACGATGAGGAGCGCGTCTTCGTGGTCGATTTCGACCTCGGCGCGGTCCCGTTGGACGGCCTCGAACCGCGGCTCTCGGTTTCGGCAGGCAGGATCGCGGGCTCGGTCGGGATCAGCCCCCTCCCCGGCGGCAACCATGCCCGCGTCGGCTTCCACTTCCTGCCGGGCGAGGCGGAGAATGCCGAATTCCGCCTCGAACTCGTCGGCCCGAACGGCCGCGCCTCGGAGATCTGGCTCTACCGCTGGCTCCCGGATCCCGCGGCCTGACGCGGCGCGACGGGCGGCCACATCCGCCCGAAGACGCCGTCGCGGCGCACCAGCCCGTGATAGCTCGCGGCGGCGACATGAAGCGCGATCAGCGCGATCAGCGCGTATTTGACGGTCGCGTGGATCGCCTTCGCCACATCGGCCGCCGGCTCGTTCTTCGGCAGGAGCGGCGGCACGCCCATGGCGTCGAGATATTCGATCGGAAAGCCCCCCAGCCGCACGCGGGCATAGCCGCTCAGCGCCATCCCCAGCACCGCGAGATAGAGGCCGTAATGCGTCGTCCGCGCCGCGACCCGCATCGCCGCCGGCATGTGTTCCGGCAGCGGCGGCGCCGGGTGGAACCCCCGCCAGACGATCCGCACCAGCACCAGCACCAGGAGGACCGAGCCGGTGTTCTTGTGGAAGATGAAAAGCGCATCCTGCACCGGCCGCGCCAGATCTTCCTGCACCATGGTCAGCCCCGCCGGGATCATGGCGAAGATCAGGAGCGCCATCACCCAGTGCAGAAGCCGCGCGACCGTCCCGTACCCCATCGCCATCCCGCTCCGCTTCATTCTCCGACCAGTTTCCCGTTCATACACCGAAGAAGGCAAGCGGCTTCATGCAACCGGCAGGCCGGAGCGTGCAAGACCGGCCCCGGTCACCCGCGCCCGTCGCCCGCCTCCATGACCCAGAGCTGCGGATAGATCCGGACGAAACCGCTCGCCGCCATTTCGAGGACACCGCGATAGGGAACCGTCGGCGCCTCGTATTCATATCTGGTCTCATCGCACCGGCGATACGTCTGCGGCAATTCCCTGAGTGCCGATTCGCCGGGATCGAACCATGCCACGGGTGTCTCCACTGTCCCTCCGACGCCCAATCCCACCCGGCGCAGTTGCTGCAGGTTGGTGGCGGGGGTGAAGCCGAGGTCGAGATCGACGAGATGCGCGAGGCCCGGCTGAAGCTTCCCGTCAAGCAACCAGCCGCCTCCCGTACGCTCGATCGCATGATCGACTTCTCCCTCGCCCAGAAAGCCCCGGATCCGGCCGCTGACGGTCGCCCAGGCCGCATCGAGCCGCACCGCGTAGGTGAGCGACGCCGGACCGCGCTCGTGCAGGAACACCGCCGCACCGGTCAGAAGCCAGCCGCCTCCCGTCGCGGCAAGCCGGGCGGCGTCGTGCCCCGGAACGTCCAGACGGCGCCAGAGGACGGTTTCGATCATCCCGCCTACTCCATCGGCAGCCAGCCGATCCTCGCACAGCCAGCCGATCGCATCGACCCTTCCATGGGAAGCGGGGGAAAATTCCCGCGAGGACAGCGCTTCCATCTGTCCGGCGCGAAGGCTGACACTACAATTCCGTCATGGTCGATGTACGACAGGATTGCGGCCGCCTCCTTTCCCGCGGCCAGCCGGCTCTCGCCGCGCTTCGTCCGCCCAAGGCGGGCGCCGCCGCCTTCGCCTTCACCGGCGCCGGCACGCTCGCGGTCCTCGCCGTCCTGCCATTCTCCGGCCGCACGCCCCTGATCGCCGCCGCCCTCACCTACGCGATCGCCTCCGGCATCGCGCTCGCGCATCTGCCGCGCTCGCACCCGCACCCTCGATTCGGTGCCGCAAACACCGTGACCCTGATCCGTCTCGGCGGTGTCGCCGTCTTCGCCGCGCTCGCGGTGGAGCCCCGGCTTGTCGCCGGATCCGGCGGCTGGTGGGCGCTCGCCTTCGCGCTCTTCCTGCTCGCGCTCGACGGGCTCGACGGCTGGCTCGCGCGGCGCCAGCGCCTCGCCTCCGCCTTCGGGGCGCGGTTCGACATGGAGGTGGACGCGCTCCTGATCCTCGCACTCGCGGTCATCGCGTTCTCCCAGGGCGAGGTCGGGTTCTGGGTGCTCGGCCTCGGGCTCGTCCGCTATGCCTTCGTCGCCGCCGGCTGGCTCTGGCCGCGCCTCGCAGCGCCCCTGCCGCCCTCGCTGCGGCGCAAGAGCGTCTGCGTCGTGCAGGTCGTGGCGCTCACCGCGCTCCTCGCGCCGGTCGTGGCGACACCGGTCTCCGGCCTCCTCGCCGCCACCGCCTTCGCCGCGCTCCTGTGGTCCTTCGCGGTGGATGTGCGCTGGCTCCTCGCGCGGCCATGACGGCCGGTCTCCGCAGCGCTTGCGGCCTCGCGCGCTCGCTCGCCATCTACCGCTTCCGCCCGTGGCAGGTGGCCGCACTCGCGCGGTTCTACGCCCGGTTCCTCCGCCCCGGAGATCTTGCCTTCGACATCGGCGCCCATGTCGGCAACCGGACGCTGGCGCTCCGCCGCGCCGGCGCGCGGGTGGTCGCGGTCGAGCCGCAGCGGCTCTTTCACGGCTTTCTCCGCCGGACGCTGCCGCGCGACGTGACGCTGCTGCCTTGCGCGCTCGGCCCCGAACCCGGCGAGGCAGCGCTCGCGGTGTCGCGGCTTCACCCGACCGTCTCCTCGCTCAAGACCGGCTTCGCCGCGACCGTCGGCCGCAGCGACGGTTTCACCCATGTCGCCTGGGATGCGCGCGAACGCGTGGCCGTGACGACGCTCGACGCCCTCATAGCCCGCCACGGCGCGCCGCGGCTCGTCAAGATCGACGTCGAGGGCTATGAGGCCGAGGTGCTCGTCGGCCTTGGCAGCCCCCTCCCCGTCGTCGCCTTCGAATATCTTCCCGCCGCGCTCGACGTTGCCGATGCCGCCGTCAGCCGCCTGGCGGCACTCGGAGCCTACCGCTTCAACCTCGTACAGGGCGAGGAACACCGCTTCACCCTGGCGGACTGGAGCGATGGCGACGAGCTTCTGCACGCGCTCGCCCGCATCGCCCGCGACAACCGCTCCGGCGACATCTACGCGGCGCTGCCGGAGGCGATCCCGGCATGATCCGCAAGGCTGCGCGTTTCGCAACGACGTGCGTCGCCGTCCTCGTCCTCCACCTCGTGCTGGTGCTGCCGAATCATCCGCGGGCGATGACGCCGGACGCGCTCGCCCGCCTGCCGCTCGAACTGCCGGTCATCGTCCTTGCCCTCGTCCTTGCGAAGCGCAGCCTGCACATGCCGCTGCGCTTCGCCCTGACGAGCTTCCTCGCCCTGATGACGCTCATCAAACTCGCGGACCATGCCGCCTTCCTCGCCTATGCGCGCGGGTTCAACCTCCTCCTCGACCTCCACCTCCTGCCCGCGGCATGGAATCTCGGCAGCGGTGCGGTCGGGACCGGAGCGGCGCTCCTCGTCGCCGCCGCGGGGATCCTTGGCGCCGGGCTCCTCGCCGCCCTCCTCTGGTGGGCGACCGGCCGGATCGCCCGTCTCGAACCGCCGGATGCCCTCGCGCCGGCGCTGGCGGCAGCCCTCGTCGCCGCGCTCGTCCTTGCGGCCACCGATGCCACGCGACCCCGACCCGGTTTCAACCCGGCCGGCGCCGCCTTCACCGCGCGCCTCGCCCTCGAACATGGCCGGAAGATCGCGGAGACCCGCGCCAACCTCCTCCGCTTCGAGGACGAGGCCGCCGCCGACCCCTTCACCGGCGCCAGTCCCGGCACGCTCCTCGCCGGGCTCGGCGACACGGATGTCCTCCTCGTCTTCGTCGAATCCTACGGGCGCTCGACCCTCGACAACCCCCGCTACGGGAGCACCATCCGGCCGCGCCTCGCCGGGATCGGCGCCGGGCTCGACGCGGCCGGCCTCGCCGCGCGCTCGGGCTGGCTCACCGCGCCGATGATCGGCGGCCAGAGCTGGCTCGCTCATGCCAGCATCCTCTCCGGCCTCCGGATCGACAACCAGCGCCGCTACCAGGCCCTCCTCTCCAGCGAGCGGCGCACCCTCATGCACTACGCCGCCGGCGCCGGGTTCCGCACTCTCGTCGTCGCGCCGGCGATCACCCTCGCCTGGCCGGAATCGGCATATTTCGGCTACGACGCCATCTATCCAGCGGCCATGCTTGGCTATCGGGGCAAGAGCTTCAACTGGGTCACCATGCCCGACCAGTTCACGCTCCGCGCCTTCGAACGGCTCGAGCTCGAACGCCCGGACCGCCCGCCCCTCTTCGCCGAGATCGCCCTCATCTCCTCCCACGCCCCCTGGACGCCGGTCCCGCTTCTCGTGCCCTGGGAGGCGATCGGTGACGGTACCATCTTCAACGCGATGGCCGCCTCCGGCGACCCGCCCGAAACCGTCTGGCGCAACCATGACCGCATCCGCGACCAGTTCCGGCAGGCGATCGACTACGCGCTCGCAACCCTCGGCTCCTTCACCCTCCGCCACGCCGCCGACCCGCCGCTCGTCATCATCCTCGGCGACCACCAGCCCGCGACCTTCGTTTCCGAAAGCGGATCGTTCGACGTGCCGATCCACGTCATCGGCCCGCCCCCCCTCGTCCAACGTTTCGCCGCCTGGGGTTTCACCCGCGGCATGATCCCCGGTCCGGACGTCCCGGCCCGCCCGATGAACACCTTCCGCGATCGTTTCCTCGCCACCTTCTTGCCGGGCTTCGTCCCCCGCGCCGCCCTCGCCGCCGGCAATTCCGGGCCGGGCTCCCCCTGATCTCGAGGGCCGCCCGCATGCGGAACCTTTACCTGCACCGCAGCCGGGCTATTGTTGCCGTTGGCGCGGACGCGCGGAGCACCGCAAGGGGGGACTGATGGAGCGGGCTGAGGTAACCGATCGTGTCTGGAACCGCCTCCTGAAGACCGATACCAACGGCGGCGCCGACGCAGCCCTGGACTGGAGCGCGGCCGAACGCGCGGCCTGGGCCCTCTATGCTCCGGTCGCCTGCGCCGAGGCGTCCTTCCTCTTCGCCCAGGTCGGCCAGTCCCTCGACGGCCGGATCGCGACCACGACGGGCGACGCGCGCGACATCTCCGGCGCGGACGGCCTCCGCCACCTCCACCGCTGCCGCGCCCTCGTCGACGCGGTCGTCGTCGGGGTGCGGACCGCGCTCCACGACGACCCGCGCCTGACCGTCCGGCTGGTCCGGGGCACAAGCCCGGCGCGCGTGGTGATCGACCCGAAGGGCCGCCTGCCTGATGGCGCGCGCGTCTTCCAGGCGGACGGCACCCGGCGCATCGTCGTGCAGGCGACCACGACCCCCCGCCCCGAGGGGATCGAGGTGATCCGCCTTCCCGCCCGCGACGGCTGGATCGACCCCACGGCCATCGCCGCCGCGCTCGCCGCCCGCGGCCTCGCCCGTATCCTGATCGAAGGCGGCGGGGTCACCATCGCCCGCTTCCTCGAAACCCGCCTTCTCGACCGGCTGCACGTCGCGATCGCGCCCCTCATCATCGGCTCCGGCCCGGCGGGCCTGCGCACCACGCCCGTGGCGAGCCTCGCCGAGGCACTCCGCCCCGAGACGCGCGTCTACGGGCTCGACACCGATGTCGTCTTCGATTGCCGCCTCACACCTTCCGGCAGCGCGAGCACGTCGAGATGGCCGATCCTGCAGGAGGACGCCCCCGCCATCGCCGCCTCCCGCCGCGCCTGAAGCCAGGCATCCGCCGCCACGCCCCGCTCGCCAGCCGCCGCCGCGCTTCCCTCGGCCAGCGCCGCCTGCAGGCCCCGCTCCCCTGGCCCGAGCCGCCACGGGCTCGCCGCGGTCGCCACCCGGTAGCCGTGCCCGGCCAGTGCCCGCGCGAGATGAAGCCCTGCGTCGGGACCGAGGGCGGGGCCGAACCCCTTGTCGCCCCTCTGGTGCGCGTTGAAGGCGGCGAGCACCGCCCCATCCTCCGGCAGCACCGGCTCCCAGATCGCCGCTCCGTCATAATTCAGGGCGGCATAGAGCCCGAGCCTCTCCGCCACGACCCGATCGGCGAGGCGCTCCACCCACCCGGCCGAGACGAGATCGAAAAGCGCCGATGCCGTCACCAGCCGCGCCCCCGCAAGCGGCAGCGAATCGACCACCGCAAGATCGGCCTCGATTGCCTCCACGGCGCCGCCCGAACGCGCCACCGCCGCCGCGAGCAGCCCGCAGTCGCGATCGACGAGCCGCCAGCGCGCGCCGGAAACCCGGTTCCCGAATGCCCGGAGCGTCGAGCCGCTCCCCGCGCCGAGATCGACAACCACCGGCGCGCCATCCTGCATCAGGAACGCCGCCGCCGCATCGAGGAGCGCCGCATCCCGCGCGGCATGATCCGCCGGCTCGCGCAGGTCCAGCCATTCGAGAGCAAAGCTCACCGGAGCCGCTCCAGCGCCGTGGCCACCCGTGCCGCCGTCTCCTCCCAGCGCAGCAGCCCCTGTCCCGCCTCCCACGCCGCATCCGCCGCCGCCTGCCGCCGGGAAGGTTTGTCGAGAAACGCCGCGAGTGCCGCCGCGAACCCTTCCACGTCGTCGGGGGCAACCAGCATTCCGGCCCTCTCCGGCACCACTTCCGGCACCGCGCCTGCCCGACAGCCGACGATCGGCAGGCCGCGCGCCAGCGCCTCGGCAAACGCCATGCCGTAGCCCTCGTGCCGCGACGCCAGCGCGAAGATGTCGGCAGCGGCAAGCTCCGGCCCGGCATCCTCGACCGCACCGGCGAAAGAAACCCGCCCTGCGACCCCGAGATCGCGCGCAAGCTGCCGCAGTGCCGCCCCGGTCCCGCCCGTTTCCGGGCCGACAATCCGCGCCCGCCAGTCCCGGTCCGCAATCCGCGCAAGCGCACGCAGGAGCACATCGTGCCCCTTCCGCGGCACGAGCCCGCCCACCGCCACGATCAGCGGCGGCTTGCCCACAGCGGCCGCACGCGGCGCGGGATCGGTCCCCGGCGGCGCCACCCGGAGCCGCGCTTCCTCGACCCCGAATCCCTCGCGGAGCCGCGAAGCCGTCGTCCGACTCGTGCAGATCACGGCGCGCGCATGGGCGAGCGCCGCGCGTTCCGCCGCGATCATCCGCGTCGCCACCTCGGGCGCAAGCCCGGTCTCGTCGCCCAGGGGATGATGGACGAGCGCCACCAGAAGCAACCGCGCCGCCTCCGCCCTCGCCACCTCCGGCATCGTCCCGAAGGCGAGCCCGTCCACCAGCACGAGCGCGCCGTCCGGAAGCCCTGCGAATACATCGGCCGCCCGTCGCCGCGCCACCACATCCGGCTCCGGAAACCCGTCCGGCAGCCGCACCACCTCCACATCCCACCCGAGCGCCCGGAGTCCCGTGATCAGCCGCCGGTCGTAACCATACCCCCCCGTCGGCGCGCCGAGGTCGCCCGGCACTGCAAAGCGGAGCACGCCCGTGCTCATGCCGGGCTTGCACACTTGGCCGGCCAGCACGAAGACATGCGCATGTCCGCACGTCCTGCCGAAGCCCGCGGCCCCTCTTTCGCGAGAAACCCGGGGAGCAGTGCCCGGGATGCCGGGGCGGCGAGCCCCTCGCCGGCGCGGGTGAACACGCCGGCGCCGGATA
>CAYMOD010000013.1:9302-18424 GCA_964391945.1 uncultured Rhodobacterales bacterium
ATCAATCGCCCAGAGGGGGTTTCCCGCGTGGACGCGCCACGACCAGGCCCGCGCCTTCCCGCAGACCCGTCACAGATCCGCCTCGTAGGACGCCCGTGCGACGTGGCTCTCGTGGAGCGTCACCCGGAGCCGGCGCACCCGCCCCTGATCGCCGAGACGGCCCTCTCGCACCGCCTTGGCGAGTTGGTCGAAGACATGCCGGGCAAGGAACTCGGTCGTCGTGAACCGCCCCGCGAATTCCGGCGCCTCGTCGAGGTTGCGGTAGCGCAACGGGCCGAGCACCACCGCCAGTACTTCCGTCGCCCGGCCGATATCGACGACGAGCCCGGTCGCATCGAGCTCCTCGGTGAAGAATCCGGCATCGACCACGAAGGTCGCCCCATGCAATGCCTGCGCCGGCCCGAACACCGGCGAGGCGAAACTGTGGGCGATCATGACATGGTCGCGAACCTCAAGGCAGAACATCGGTTTCTCTCCTCAATACCGGACACGGTGGCAGAGTGTCGCCGGATCGGCAAGTATCGCTCCGTAGGTCCCCGGCAGGGCCTCGAACGCCGTCTCCCCGCTCACCAGCGATTCGAGCGCCGGCTCGGCGAGGAGCCCCAGCGCCGTCTCCAGCCGCCGCCGATGGCTCCAGCGCGCCGCCCGCTCCGCCGGCAGCCGCCCGACCTGGCTCGAGACGAGCCGGATCCGCCGGCTGTGGAATGCGCCGCCGAGCGGCACCGGCACCACGCCTTCACCGTACCAGCTCGCCTCCACCACCCGCGCCTCAAGTCCCGCGCAGCCGATCGCGGTGGCAAGGCCGGCCGCGCTCGCGCTCGCATGAACCACCACGTCACACTCCGCCGGCGCCGCCGCGGGCATGGCAAACCGGCAGCCTAAGCCTTCGGCGAGTGCTGCGCGCTCCGGGTTCACGTCGACGAGCCACACTTCCGTCCCCGGCATCCGGGCGGCGAGGCAGCCGACCAGCACGCCGACCACCCCCGCACCCACCACCGCCACCCGGTCGCCCGGGGCGATCCCGCCGTCCCAGACGATATTGAGCGCGGTCTCCATGTTGGCGGCGAGGATCGCCCGCTCCGGCGGCACCTCCCCGGGCAGCGGCACCACCATCGCCGGCTCCACCCTGAACCGGTCCTGATGCGGATGGAGGACGAAGACGAGGCGGCCGCGGAAATCCGCAGACCCCGCGACCACCGCGCCCACCGCGGAATAGCCGTACTTGACCGGAAACGGGAAATCTCCCTCCTGAAGCGGACAGCGCATCCGCTCCCGCTCACCCTCGGGGACACGCCCGGCCGCCACCAGCGCCTCGGTGCCGCGGCTGATCCCGGAGTAGAGCATGCGTATCTCGACCGTGCCGGTGCCGAGCCCGGTCTCCCGCAACTCCGCCATGCCCGGTCCCGTCAGCCACAGCGCCCGCGCCATCACGTCCTCCCCGCCCCGCCGCGATACCATCCAAGCCCGTATCGGTCAGGCCCGCACCCGGTCAGGCCCGCACCGGAGACGCCGATCATGCGCGCACCTTCGGGAGCGTCAATGCGGGCACCTCCTGTGCCTTCATGGCGTCTCCCGGCCTTCATGCGGCCGGAAACGTAGCCACCCGCAACGGGCGCCCGGGGCTATCCCTCCACCGCCTCGCGGCGCTCCTCGAGCGCGAGCCATTCCTCCTCGGCGGCGGCGAGGCGCATCTGCCGGTCGGCGAGCACCGAAGTCGCCTTCCGGAACCGCTCCGGGTCGCGGGCATAGAGGTCCGGATCGGCGAGCAGTTCCTCCACCCGGGCGATCTCCGCCGTCAGCCGGTCGATCTCGCCCGGCAGTTCCTCGAGCCGGTGCGCCTCGTGGAAGCTCAGCTTGCGCGGCCGCGCCTCCTCCCGGGCTTCCGCCCGCGGCTCCTGCCGCCGCGGCTTCCTCGGCCGCGCCGGCTCCGGGTCCTCCGGCTCCGGCCGCTGCCCGAGATGATCGCTCCAGCCGCCGGCATAGACCGTCCAGCGCCCGTCGCCCTGCCCCGCGATCGTCGTCGTCGCGATCCGGTCGATGAAATCGCGGTCGTGGCTGACGAGGAGCACTGTGCCGTCGTATTCCGCGACCAGTTCCTCGAGCAGATCGAGCGTTTCGATATCGAGATCGTTGGTCGGCTCGTCGAGGATCAGGAGATTCGACTCCCCCATCATCAGTTTCGCGAGCAGGAGCCGCGCCTTCTCTCCCCCCGAGAGCGCCGCGACCGGCCCCCGCGCCTGCACCTCGGGGAAGAGGAACTCGCGGAGATAGGCGACGACGTTCTTCGCCCTTCCCCTCACCGCGATCTGGTCGGTCGGCACCGTCCCCTTCCCGCCGAGCGTCTCGGCAAGGCTCGCTTCCGGATCGAGGGCCGCGCGGTTCTGGTCGAAGACCGCCGGCACGAGGTTGACGCCAAGCCGCACCAACCCCTCATCGGGCTCCATCTCGCCGGTCAGCAGCTTCAGGAGCGTCGTCTTGCCCGCGCCGTTCGGCCCCACCAGCGCCACCCGCTCGCCCCGCTGCACGCGCAGATCGAAGCCGCGCACCAGCCAGCGCTCGCCAAAGTGCTTGCCGATGCCCTTCGCGTCGATGACGAGCTTTCCCGAGGGCGCCGCGCTCTCGAAACTCATCCGCGCGGTCCCGGCGCGGGCGATATCCGCCCGCCGCTCCGCCCGCATCGACTGCAGCCGCCTCAGCCGCCCCTGGTTGCGCTTCCGCCGGGCCGAGATGCCCTCGACCGCCCATTTGCCCTCCGCGAGGAGCAGGCGGTCGCGCTTGTGCCTTGCCTCGTCCTCCTCCTCCCAGACCTTGTCGCGCCAGGACTCGAAGGCCTCGAAACCGCGGTCGAGCTCACGCATCTCCCCCCGGTCGAGCCAGAGCGTCCGCCGCGTCAGCGCTCTCAGGAATGTCCGGTCGTGGCTGATGATGACATGGGCCGCCCGGCTCGCGGCGAGATACCCTTCCAGCCATTCGATCGCCGCGATGTCGAGATGGTTGGTCGGCTCGTCGAGCAGCACGAGATCCGGCGCCTGCGCGAGGATGCGTGCGAGCGCCGCCCGCCGCCGCTCGCCGCCCGACGCCGCCTCCGGCGCGATCGCGCCATCGAGGTCCAGCCCCTCGAGCGTCATCTCCACGCGGTAGAGATCCTCCGGCGCGAATCCCATGGCGGCAAACGCGCCCAGCGTCTCGAACCCGGCAAAATCCGGTTCCTGCGCCATGTAGCCGACCGTGATGCCCGGCCGCACGAAAAGCTCGCCCCGGTCGGGCTCGACGATCCCGGCCATCATCTTCAGGAGCGTGGACTTCCCCGACCCGTTCCGCCCGACGAGCGCCAGCCGCTCGCCGGGATGGATGACGACGCTCACCCCCGCAAAGAGGTCGTTGCCGCCAAAAGTGAGGCGCGCGTCGGTCAGGGTCAGGATCGGGGGTTCGGCCATGGCCGCTACTTCGGCGACCGCCCCCCCACCGTCAAGGACGGCCCGCACCAGCGGCACCGCCGGAACCCGGAGAAACCTCGCGCGCCGGACCCCCTTCCTTTCGCCGGGACGGAGCGGGCCGGCATCGCCGAATTGATCGCCCGCCCAGGCGCCCGCGCGCCCTTCCGCCTTGTTTCGAAAGGCATCAGCCGGTAAGACCTCGGCCATTCCCGAGCCTCAGGAGACCGGATGCTCACCACCTTCCGCGCCAGGAGAAACAACCTCTTCTTCTGGGCCATCCTCGTCCTTCTCATCATCGGCCTCGCCGGTTTCGGTATCAGCGTCGGCGGCATCGGTGGACAGAACGTCGCCCGCGTCGGCGACCGCGACATCAGCCGCGAGGACTTCGCGCGCGCCTTCGATGCCGAGCGCCGCGCCATCACCCAGCAGCTCGACCGCCCGATCACCATTGCCGAGGCCCGCCAGTACGGGCTCGACCGCGCCGTTCTCGCCCGTCTCGTGAACGAGGCCGCGCTCGATGCCGAGGCCGAACGCCTTGGTCTCGGCACCGGCGACGTGTTCGTCGCCCGCCAGATCCGCGAAGTTTCCGCCTTTCAGGGGCTCGACGGCAGTTTTGACCCCGAGGCCTACCGTTTCGCCCTCAACCGCAGCGGCCTCTCCATCGGCGCGTTCGAAGCCCAGGTCCGCCGCGAGGCGACACGCGAACTCATCGCCGCGAGCCTCCAGGCCCCGGCCGAACTGCCGGACGTCGCCGCCCGCACCATCCTCGATTTCCTCGGCGAGGAGCGCGTCTTTGCGTGGGCGCGCCTCGGCCCCGACCAGCTCGCGGAACCGGTGCCGGCGCCAGGCGATGCCGCGCTCCGCCAGTTCCACGCCGAGAACGAAACGCTCTACACCCGCCCTGAAACCCGCGAGATCACCTATGCAAGCCTCACAGCCGATGCGCTCGCGGACGAGATCGAGATCACTGACCAGGAAGTGGACACGGCCTATGCGGCCGATCCCGGCCGTTTCGACACGCCGGAGCGACGCTTCGCCGACCGGATCACCTTCGCCTCGGCCGAGGAGGCCGAATCCGCCCGCGCCCGAATCGACGCCGGCGAGGTCACCTTCGACGCCCTCGCCGCCGAGCGCGAACTCTCGCCGCGCGACATCGACCAGGGCCTGATGACCGAAGCCGATCTCCCGCCAGAAGCGGGCGAGGCGCTCTTCGGCGCCGAGGGACCCGGCATCGTCGGGCCGGTCCCGACGCCGCTCGGCCCCTCGCTCTTCCGGCTGAACGGCATCCTCGCTGGAGAGACGGTGCCCGAAGAGGAGGCGCGGGCCCGCATCCGCGACCAGCTCGCCCAGGCCGAGGCCGGGCAGCAGCTCCTCGAGATCGCCCACGCCCTCGAGGATCTCGTTGCCGCCGGCGCAACCATCGAGGAGATCAGCGAGGAAACCCCGCTTGCGGCCGATACGCTTGCGCTCAATGTCGAGACGACCGAAGGGATCGGTGCCGATCCCGCCTTCCGCGAAGCGGCGCTCAACGCCATCGAAGGCATCGAGACCGATCCGATCGAACTCGATTCCGGCGGCATCGCCGTGTTGCGCGTCGATGCCGTGCTCGAACCCGCGGTCCTGCCGCTCGACGAAGTGCGCGAGCGTGTCGCCGCCGACTGGAGCGCCGCCGAGACCCGCGCGCGCCTCACCGAACGGGCCGAGGCCCTGCGGGCAGAGCTCGATCGCGACACCGACCTCGCCGGGATCGCCGACCGCCTCGGCGTCCGGGTGCGGCAGGCCGGCCCCCTCACCCGCGGCGAGACCGTCGAGGGGGCGCCGCCGACGATCGTCGCCGAGATCTTCACGCTCGATCCCGGCGGCACGACGATCATTCCCGACGGCGACGGCATCATCCTCGCCCGGCTCGACCGGATCGAACCCTTCGACCCGGAGACGGCGGAGAACGCCGCCGCGCTCGCCGGCGCCACCGCGGAACTCGACCGCCAGTTCGCCGGCGACGTGCTCGCGTTCGCCACGCAGGCGCTTCAGCGCGAGGTGGACATCAGCCTCAACCAGAGCGTGATCGACGCCGCGCTCTCCTCCATGCCATGACGCTCGAACCCGACATCGCGCATTTCCGCGAGGGCTGGGAGCGCGGCGAGAACCAGCTCGTCTGGACCCGCCTCGTCGCCGATCTCGACACGCCGGTGTCGCTGATGCTGAAACTCACCGAGGCGCGCCGCGACAGTTTCCTGCTCGAATCGGTCACCGGCGGCGAGGTCCGCGGCCGCTATTCGATCATGGGCATGAAACCCGACCTGATCTGGGAATGCTGGGGCACCAGCGCGCGGGTGAACCGGGCCGTCCGCCACGATCCGGACGCCTGGGAGGCCGAAAGCCTCGACCCGCTCGCCTCCTTGCGCGCCCTCCTCGCCGAGAGCCGGATCGCGCTTCCCGAGGGGTTGCCGCCGATGGCCGCGGGCCTCTTCGGCTATCTCGGCTACGACATGGTCCGTCTCGTCGAGCACCTGCCGGACGTCAATCCCGACCCGCTGGTTCTCCCCGACGCGCTCTTCCTCCGGCCGACCGTCGTCCTCGTCATCGACGGCGTGAAGGGCGAGGTCACGGTAGTCTCGCCCGCCTGGAGCCGCTCCGGCCTCTCTGCCCGCGCCGCCCATGCCGAAGCCGCCGAGCGCGTGATGGACGCGGTGCGCGACCTCGACCGCACGCCCACCCTCCACACGATGGACGTATCGGGGGCCGCGGCGGTGGCGCCCGTCGCGCAAGCCGTCTCCAACACCTCGCACGAAGCCTATCTCGCCCTCGTCGAGAAGGCGAAACACTATATCCGCGCCGGCGACATCTTCCAGGTCGTGCCCTCCCAGCGCTGGGCGCAGCCCTTCGACCTGCCGCCCTTTGCGCTTTACCGGGCGCTGAGGCGCACCAACCCGTCCCCTTACATGTTCTATTTCAACTTCGGCGGCTTCCAGGTGATCGGCGCCTCGCCGGAGATCCTCGTCCGGGTCAAGGAGGGCCGCGTCACCATCCGCCCGATCGCCGGCACCCGCCCGCGCGGGGGCACCCCCGCCGAGGACCTTGCGCACGAACGGGAACTTCTCGCCGATCCCAAGGAGCGCGCCGAGCATCTCATGCTCCTCGACCTCGGCCGCAACGACACCGGCCGCGTCGCCCGCGTCGGCACCGTGACCCCGACCGAGCAGTTCGTGGTCGAACGCTACTCCCACGTCATGCATATCGTCTCGAATGTCGAGGGCGAGCTTGCGGAGGAGCACGATGCCCTCTCCGCCCTCCTCGCCGGGCTCCCCGCCGGCACCGTCTCCGGCGCGCCGAAGGTCCGCGCCATGGAGATCATCGACGAACTCGAGACCGAGAAACGCGGCGTCTATGGCGGTGGCGTCGGCTATTTCTCGGCGGGCGGCGACATGGATATCTGCATCGCGCTCCGCACGGCGGTGGTGAAGGACGCCACCCTCTACGTCCAGTCCGGCGGCGGCGTCGTCGCCGACAGCGACCCCGAAGCCGAATTCCAGGAGACGGTCAACAAGTCGAAGGCCCTCTTCCAGGCCGCCCGCGACGCCCACCTCTTCGCCGCCCCGCGCGGCGGCCAGGGCTGATCGCGCCTGCCCGCAACGGGAGCCGCCCTCGGGCGCTGAAGCCCGTCACCCGCGGGAACCCTCGTGCCGCCCGCCCGTTCCATTTCGAGGACGCGTCCCGAACCCGAGCGGAGCCCGCCTTGGCCCGAGGCAACCCCAGCATCCAGAACGGAATCCCGCGTCTCCGGGTGCCGGACAGCACCCTCGGCCTCCTGCACGAAGGCTACCGCTTCGTCTCCAACCGCTGCGACCGGCTCGGAACCGACGCCTTCCGCACCCGGCTGATGGGATCGCCTGTCGTCGCCATGCGCGGCGCCGAGGCCGCCGCCCTCGTCTACGGCAGCGGCCGGTTCGGCCGGCGAAAGGCGATGCCCGTCCTCACCCTGCGGCTGCTTCAGGATTACGGCAGCGTCCAGCTCCTCGACGGTTCGGCGCACCGCGTCCGCAAGGCGATGTTCCTCGACCTGATGACGCCCGCGGCGCTCGAACGGGCGCAGGAAATCTTCGCCCGCGAGTTTCACGCCGCGGCGGAACGCTGGCGCCACCAGCGCGAGATCGCCCTCCTCCCCGCCTTCCGCGAGATACTCACCCGCACCGCCTGCGCCTGGGCGGGCGTGCCGCTCGCCGAGGACGAGGTCGTGTCCCGGGTCCGCGAGTTCGGTGCGATGACCGACCAGGCCGGCAGCGTCGGCCCGACGAACTGGTGGGCGCAGCACCTTCGCCACCGCTCGGAGGTCTGGGCGCGCCGCCTGATCGACCGCACCCGCAACGGCGAGGTCAGGCCGCCGCCCGGCGTCGCGCTCGCCACGATCGCCAGCCATCGCGACACCGACAGCGTCATGCTCGACCGCGCCTCGGCGGCGGTCGAGCTTCTCAACGTGCTGTGGCCGACCGTCGCCGTCAGTCGTTTCCTGACCTTCATCGCGCTTGCGCTCCACCAGCACCCGCGCTGGGCCGCCGCCTTCGCCGATGGACATGACGACGACATCCGCCCCTTCGTGCAGGAGGTTCGCCGCACCACCCCCTTCTTCCCGGTGATCGGCGCCCGTGCCCGGGAAGCGGTCGAATGGCACGGCCATCGTTTCGCCATCGGCGACTGGGTGGTGCTCGACCTCTACGGCACCAATCACCACCCCGCCCTCTGGGAAGAGCCGGCGAGCTTCCGCCCCGAGCGGTTCCGCGACTGGCCGGGCGACCCCTTCACCCTCATCCCCCAGGGCGCCGGCGCCTTCGAGAACGACCACCGCTGCCCCGGCGAATGGCTGACGATCGCGCTGATGGAGGAAGGGGTGCGCCTCCTTGCCCGCGCCATCCGCTACGAGGTCCCGCCCCAGGATCTCCGCGTGCGCCTGTCGCAGATGCCGGCGCTGCCGCGAAGCGGCATGATCATCCGCAAGATCCGCCCCGTCTGACCCGGCTTCGATCCCGTTCGCGACCGCTCCTCCGGCTCCCTGTCCCGCGATCCCGGTCGGTTTCAGTCTGCCGTTCCTGCGGCTATCGAGCCTCTTCATCGGCCAGTCGGTGGCGAACGATCATCCAGCCGGAAATGAACCCGTGGCTGTCGATGGCTGTCGGTGTTCTGCCTCAACACCTTCCTGCTGGTAGCCGGCTTCTTCCTGCGGCTGGTCGCGATGATCCTGATGGCGGAGCCGATCCTGCTGCCGGTGATCCTCAGCCACCGGGTTCGATCCCGGCCGGTTCGCGGTCACCCTCACCATCAACATGGAGACCGGCCTGATCCCGGCGCCGGCCGGGCCCAACCTCTGCCTCATCAATTCGATCATTCCGGAGATCAGGCTCCGGACCATCCTCAAGAGTCCGCTTCCTTGCGCCGACTGCATGGCCCTCGCCATCGTCATCCTTTGTTTTTTCCCGGCAATCGCCACATTCCCTGGACATGGTGAGGGGACCCGCACGATGAGACCGATCTCGCTCAAGAACTGGATGACCGCGGTCGCCGATCGCGGCCGATCACTCCTCGACCTGCCGCCGCTTCTCGGGGCGCACGGGAATTCGCTCGAGGTGATGTGCCGCGACCTGATGGGCCGGCGCGGCGAGGCGACCTCGGCCGCGCTCGCGCGCGAGATCG
>CAYMOD010000014.1:0-18338 GCA_964391945.1 uncultured Rhodobacterales bacterium
GTCTCGTCATAGCCGCCCATCTCGTTCGGGAGGCCGGCGTTCGGATAGGCGCTGATCCGCGTGTCCGCGACCTGTGCGAGCGCGCGGATATGCGCCCGCATCTCGCCGGCGCCGAGTGCGCAGTTGAGGCCGACCGCGAAGGGGCGGGCGTGGCTCATGCTCGTCCAGAACGCCTCCGGCGTCTGCCCGGTCAGCGTCCGCCCGGAGCGGTCGGTGATCGTGCCCGATATCATTACCGGCGGCACGTCCGCGCCTTCGTCGCGCAAGGATTCGACCGCGTAGATCGCCGCCTTCGCGTTCAGCGTGTCGAAGATGGTCTCGATCAGCAGGATGTCGACCCCGCCCTCGATCAGGGCACGCGCCGCCTCGCTATAGGCTTCCACCAGCGCGTCGAAGGTGATGTTGCGAAAACCGGGATCGTTCACGTCCGGACTGATCGAGGCGGTACGGTTGGTCGGCCCGATCGCGCCCGCCACCCAGCGCGGCCGCTCAGGCGTCGCCGCCGCGTCCGCCACCTCGCGCGCGAGCCGTGCGGCGGTGATGTTCAACTCGGGCGCGAGGCCCTCGAGGCCATAATCGCCCTGGCTGATGCGGGTGGCGCTGAAGGTATTGGTGCAGAGGATGTCGGCGCCCGCGTCAAGGAACCCCTGGTGGATCGCCCGGATCATTTCCGGCGCCGTGAGCGTCAGGAGTTCGTTGTCGCCCCCTACGTCGCGTGGATGGTCGCGGAACCGCTCGCCGCGGTAGGTCGCCTCATCGGGCTTGTAGCCCTGGATCATGGTGCCCATCGCGCCGTCGAGCACGAGGATGCGCTCGTCGGCGGCGCGGGCCAGGGCGGCCCGCCTTTCGGTGGCTGTCATATCGGTACCCCGTCAAACTAGCAGCCTGGATTTCAGCCCCGGTACAGCACCCGCGTGCAATTGGCAAATCCGAAGATTCGCGGCGGCTGCGTATCGGATCGCGGCTGCGATGGCGGGATCAGTAGGCTCCGCGACCGGCCACGACCACGAAAGCGGTCTGGACGAGGATCACGATGTCGCGCACGAGGCTCCGGTTGAGCGCATAATCGACATCGATCCGGACGCGCTCGTCGAAGGTCATGTCGCTGCGGCCGGAGACTTGCCAGGGGCCGGTCAGCCCGGGCAGGATCGCGAGATAATGCCCCACGTCGGCGCCGTACATGTTCACCTCCTCCTGCGTGATCGGACGCGGACCGACGAGGCTCATCTCGCCGCGGAGAACGTTGATCAACTGCGGAAGCTCGTCGAGGCTTGTGCGCCGGAGCATGGCGCCGACCCAGCCGACGATCCGCGGGTCGTTGCGAAGCTTCCGGCTCAGCTGCCACTCGGCCCGTGCTTCCGGGCAGCGCCGGAGCAGATCCTCGAGCACGCGGTCGGCATCCAGCACCATGGTGCGGAACTTCAGGCAGTCGAACGGCACGCCATCCTGCCCGATACGCCGATGACGATAGATCACCGGACCCGGATCGTTCGCCCATAAGATGAGTCCAATCACCAGCATCAGGGGCGAGAAAAATGCGATCAGCACACAGGCCAGGATGAGGTCTCTCATGCGCTTGGCCGTAACGCGGAAACGTTGGGGTGCCGTGCAGGATAAATCATTCAAGTTCATGTAAGAGAAGATTTTTGCAGTTCCTGCAGAAGCGTAGGATCGGGGGTCATGATGCAGCATCGGTCTGATCTCCACAGGTGGGGACGCTCGGAAATCTTCAGGGTTTGTGGATGGAGAGGTTTGAAGAAGGGCGCCTTTTAGTCAACCTAAGATTGAACAAATACTCGAAAAGATTTTATGGCATGAGCGTAATGCGATCTTGACCTTACGGACGCAGCCTATGAGAGTACCGTCGAGGGAATCCCGCCGGGCCCTCCGTTCAGACCGGATCGAATGCCGAAAGTCCTCGTATTCGCCTTCGACATCGCGGAGGCCGCCCAGATCCGCAGGATCAGGAGCTTCACGGCAGCGGGGTTCGAGGTCGTGTCCGCCTCGATGCGCCGCGCCAACATGAACCGCGGCTTCGTGCCGGACTGGCCGGACATCCACCTCTTCGTCACCGAGAACGAGAGCCCGGGGCGTCGCGCCGCCACCATTCTCCGCGCCATCGCCAGGATGGTCCGGCACCGCGAGGTGGTGGCGCGATCGGACATGCTCGTTGCCCGCAATTTCGACATGCTGGCGATCGCCTGGGCGTCGCGGCTCATGCAGCGGAGACACCGGCCGCGGCTCGTCTACGAATGTCTCGACATCCACGGCCTGTTCACGCGGAAGGATTTCGTCGGGCGGGCGATGCGCGCGGCCGAACGGTTCCTGCTCAAGCGGACCGATCTCCTCGTCACCTCGTCGCCGGGATTCGTGCGGGCGTATTTCGGCCCGGTGCAGAACTACCGGGGTCCGGTCGCGGTCATCGAGAACAAGCTCTGGTTCGACGGAGCGGCGGTTCCCCGGCCGGCGGTGCCGAGGCGGCGGCAATCCGGCGCGCCGCTGGTACTCGGCTGGATCGGGTCGATCCGCTGCGCGCCGAGCCTCGGTCTGCTGATGGCGACGGCCGACCGGCTCGGCAATCGCGTCCGGATCGAGATCCACGGCGCGGTCCATCACCATGCCGTGCCGGGGTTCGAGGCTGCGGTGGCGGCGCGCCCGAATGTTGCCTGGTTCGGGCCATACCGCTACCCGGATGGCCTTGCCGGGGTCTACGCGCGCTGCGACCTGGTCTGGGCGCAGGATCTCTGGCAGCGGGGCGCGAATTCGGACTGGCTGCTGCCGAACCGGATCTACGAGGCGAGCTGGTTCGGCTGCCCGAGCATCGCGGTCGCGGACACGGAGACCGGCCGCCGCGTCTGTGATGACCGGCTCGGCTTCGTCATCGACCGGCCCACCGCCGGCGATCTCGTCGCGCTGCTCGCGGGGCTCGATGCGGCGGCGGTCGTGGAATGCGCGGAAGGGCTGCTCCGCCGCGATGAGCGCGACTTCCGCCTGACTGTCACGGATGTACGGGAGGCTTTCCTGCGCCTGCCGGATGCCCGCGCGGAAGGGGCGGAAGCCCGCAGCCCCGCGACCGGCTGAGGATCAGGCCGGGTCGCTCCGGTAGTAGCTCTCGCTCACCGGAAGATACTCGTGGCGGCGCAGCCGGCGGGTCCTGGCGCGGCCGAGGCAGACCCCGACCAGTTTCTCCGTGACCGGATGATTCGCGGCCAGCAGCCGCCGCAGGGTTCCCGCCCGGGTGCGGCCCCAGCGCGCGACCAGCACCGCCGCATCGAGCCCATGCGCGATCGCGAGACTGTCGGAGACATAGCCGAGCGGCGCGGTATCGAGGATGACGAAATCGGCTGCCGGGTCCCAGGAAGCGATCCTCGTGCGGAGCGTCGCAAGTTCCTGCTCGGCGGCCAGGGTGCGCGCGGGATCGGCGAGGCCGACGAGGGTGATCCGCTCGGTCAGCGGCACCGGGACGAGCGCCGCGTCTTCGGGAATGCCGGCGCCATTCGCGGCCGGATCGTGGGTGCGGAGCGCATCGCGCATCCTTCGATATGTCTCCTCGGCCACGAGCGGGCCGAGAATGCGCGAGAGGTTGGGGTTGCGCAGGTCGCCGTCGACGAGGAGCACCCGCGATCCCTGCTCGGCGAGGAAGAAGGCGAGATTCGCGGCCGTGAAGGTCTTGCCCTCGTCGCTCACCGCCGAGACCACCGCCGCCACCACCGGCCGTACGCGGCTTCCCTGTTCCGCGCGGATCCGGCGGAGCGCGATGGCGGAGCGCCGGATCGTCTCGGCGGCGAAGGAGAAGGGCGCCACGGCGACATGGGTGAGGCCGGCGATCTCCCGGCGCGCCCGCCGCGGCAGGCGCCTCGCCTGCGCGGCGATCGAGACCGGCAGGTGCCGGCGTTCGCGTGGTCCGAGGACCGGCAGCGCGCCGAGATAGGGAAGGCCCAGCATCGTCACGTCGTCGGAAGAGCGCAGGCTGTCGTTGAACTGCTCGCGCAGGAAGATGAGGCCGATGGCGATGACGAATCCGCCGGCGCCGGCTGCGCCCGCGAGGAGCACCACGCCCGGATTCGAGGGCTGCGCCGGGGGCGCCGCGCGCTCGATGATCCGGGCGCTCGAGCGGAAGAAGTCGCCCTCGCGGGCGGTGCGCTCGAACTGGGCGAGCAGGCTCTCGTACTGGGAGCGCATGGCGCTTGCCCGGCGTTCGAGCTGGCGGAGGTCGATCTGCTTCTGGTTGATCTCCGCGAGTTCGTCCTTAAGGGCGCGGGTTGCAGTCTCGAGGGGGCGGATCTCGGCCTCGGCGAGGCGGATCCGCGCCTGCTGCCCGTCGCGCAGGCGCAGGAGCGCGTCCTCGACCTGCGCGGGCCTGAGGCCAGTGGGGCCGTCGAGCGCGGTGACGAGTTCGGCAATCCTGAAGGCGATCTCGCCGCGGGCCCCACCGGCGTCGCCAAGCTCCGCGAGGGCGGCGTCGATGGTCTCGACGGCTGCGGCCGCGTCGCGCCGCTCGCCGCGCGCGGCGATCAGCCGGTCCTCGTTCGTCGTGATCTCCTGCGCGACCGCGCCGATCCGGTCCTCGCTGGGGATATCGTTCTCGTGCAGGAACCGCTCGACCTCGGCCTCGGCCTGCATGAGCTCGTTGCTCATCGCCTCGAGTTCCACGCGCAGCCAGTCACGCGTCGCGCCGGCCTGTTCGGCACGCACATCGCGCTGGAGGGCAAGGTATTCTCCGGTCACCGCATCGGCGAGTTCGGCCGCCCGCTGCGGATCGGCGGCGGAAGCGGTGACCCGGACCACGAAGGTGGTTCCCTCCCGCTCGACATCGAGCCGTGAGGCAAGCGCCTCGGTCGCCAGCCGCTCGACCTCGGCTTCTTCGGGCACCGGCTCGCCCGCTTCAACGAGGGCGGCGCGGGTCTCCCCGGCGAGGTCCAGCCGGTCGACCACTCGGCCGAGGACCTGCTGCGACTGCAGCACCTCGACTTCCGAATCGACCACCAGCGCATCGGCGAGAAAAATCGTCGGCACCTGCTGGTCGGTCATCACGCCTTCGCTGACACGCGGGTCGATGATCAGCGACGAGCGCGCGACGAAACGGGGCTCCTGACGGAGCGCGAAGGCAGCCCCGAGCGCCGCGAAGACCGCGATGCAGAGAAGGATGATCCAGAATCCCCGCCGCACTGCGCCGAGCGCACCCCGGAACAGTTCGGCGGGATCGATCCCGGCGAGATCGTCGGCGGCCCGGCCGGAGGGTGCCGCACGATACGGTTCCTGGGCGACGCGCGGTCCCGCGAAACGCGATTCGTCGTTCATGGCCTGATACCTGCTCCGGTGGCGGCGCGAGCGAGAGTGACGATTTCCGGCTGGTCGGCGCGCCGGGCGGCATATCCCGCCCAAGGCATGCTGTCGCGTCCGAGGAGCGGCGCCAGCGTCTCGACCTCGGGTGCGAAGACCGTACGGAGCCGCGCGATGTCGTCCGGCGTCGGCCGTGGGACCTCGTTCCGAAGGGAAATGCTGTTCGCCTGAAGAACCCGGGCGATCCCGGGCGCCCGCTTGATCCGGATCAGGGTTTCCTCAAGGCCGAGGCGGCGCGCGGCATCGCCGCCCCCCCGCATGATCGTGCGCAGGAGCGGCAGACGCGCGCGGTCGCTCTCGTTCCGGCGCTCCTCGATCACGCCCGAGCGGTACCCGGGATCGACGCCGAGGAACCGGTAGACCGTCGTTGCGGCGGCGGCGGGATCGGTGCGGACCTCCTCGACGAGGAGGCAGAGGATGTTCTCGGGCGGAAAGTGGTCGAGCCAGCGCCGCAGATGCGTGGCGTAGAGGCCCTGCTCGACATAGGCGGGATTGTTCGCGAGTCCCTCGGCGAAGGTTGTCTTCGGGATGTGTCCCTTGGCGATCTCGTGCAGGTGGTTGGAATAGGCCCGCTCGACAGGATCGCGCAGCATCGCGAGGATCTTCAGCCCGGGCGCGTAGGCTTTGGCCCGAAGTGGCGCGCGAGGATCGTGGAGATAGGAGGGGGAGGCTTCGAAGCCGAGGCTCCCGTCGCCCTTGTCTGGAAAATGCCGATCGTACCAGGCGTAACCGTGATCGAAATGGTAGCTGAAGAAATCGACCTCCTTCGGGGCCGAGGCGGCAATGTCCGGATGCGCCGCGGCAAGTGCATGAACCCACGAGGTCATGCACTTCTGGGCACCGATCCCGATCGCACCTGCTCTCATGCACTCCCTCGTACAGGTTGTACCATGGCCCGGAATGCCCTCCCTGTCAGAACAGGTCTCGGAAGGTTTCCTGCTGGCACTATCGTGCGCGAGAGGGGACGGCGCAAGCGCAGTACGAGTGTTTGCTGCAGATCTTTCCCGGTATGCGCGTTGCGAGTCGTTGCGAGTCCTCGTCGGGCCGGGACCGGCACACCCGCAGAGGTTGTTGTGGAGTTGTATTGCGATTACTTTCGCGGCTCGATCGTGAGCGCCCGGAGACAGACCTTCCGGCGCCGCCATCGTTCGAGTCAGTGCCAGGAGGCTCCGTTTGACTGACAGTTCAGCTACCTTTCCTGCCGGACCGCATCCGGTTGACAGAGCGTCGCCTCGCGGGCGCGGCATCAACACAACCGGGCGGCGAGGCCGACTGCCTGCGGACCATCTCCCCGCACCCGTGTTACCATGGCGCACTCTCCCATCGGTTGCGGTGGGTGTTGCCCTGCTTGCTGGCACCGCCCCGGTTCATGCGCAGGCTGGCTCCGGCATCGATCTCTCGCGGTTCGAACCGGTGCTGATCGAGGATTTCTCCGAAGGCCTGAGGTCGTTCCGGAATGGAAGCGGCCTCTGGTCCCTCGGCCCCAGGCGCGACGTACTCGCCACAAACAGCAGGATGTCGGTCTTCCTGCAACCCGATGACGAGACGCCGGACGGGGAGCCGATCGGCCTCGATCCGTTCCGGGTCGCGGATGGCACGCTCTCGATCATCGGCCGTCCGATCCCGTGCGAGCGGCTCGATACAGTCAATGCGCTCCTCGAATCGGTCGGGCAGGGCCGGAACATCGGCTATGCCTCGCACTACACCGGCATGATCGCGACGAGCGAGAGCTGGGCCCAGACCTATGGCTATTTCGAGATCACGGCCCGGATGCCGGAAGGCGTCGGCTTCTGGCCTGCCTTCTGGCTCACCTCGGCGGGGATCGGCTGGCCGCCGGAGATCGACATCTTCGAGGCTTACGGCCGCGGGATCGACGAGGAGAACCCCAAGGATGACACCTACAACGTCGCGGTGTTCTTCGACGCCATCGACATCGCGGGCGAGGCGCGGCATTCGGTCGATATCGTCAACCCGTTCGCTATCGGGGACGACGGGTTGCCGCAGCAGCCCGACGTGCGCAACCAGCAGGGCGGCGAGCAGCATGTCTTCAATCGGATCATCGATGTCGGAGAGCTGTTCGGCACCGACATCTATGAAGATTTCCACACCTTTGCCACGGTGTGGACGCCCGAGGAGATCGTGTTCCATTTCGGACCGGACCGGGAGAATCTGGTCGAGGTCTACCGGGCGCCGACGCCGGACGACCTGCATACACCGATGTATCTCGTCGCGAACAACCAGATCGGGTCAGCCTGGGGCTGGGATCCCCGGCCCGGCACCGAGGACCGGATGTTCGCCGGGGAGAACGCGTTTGAAATCCGGGAGATCGCGATCCATGCGCTGAGGCCCGATTCCGTGATCGTCGGCAGCGGCCCGGCGGCGCTTCTGGTCGGCACCGAGGCGGCGGAGCGGATCATCGGCACCGCGGGTGACGACATCATTGTCGGCAACGGCGGCCAGGACATGATCGAACTCGGCGGCGGGCGCGACATCGTCTTCGTGGAACGCGGCATCCACAATACCATCATCGCCGGGTTCGGTGCCGATGACCGGCTGGTGCTCGAAGGTTTCCATCTCGATGGAGCCGAAGGCGCCTATCGCAGGCTGACCCAGATCGGCGAGGACGTGTGGCTTGCGAATGGTGCCGATCCCGCCGACCCCCAGACGATCATCCTGCGGGATGTCCGCGTCGAGGACCTTCAGCCCGAGAATTTCGTGGTCCGCTGGCCGGTCACGCGCGACGCGTGGTCGAGCGCCCGGAACCCCGGAACGCGGGTCAGGGATGATGATGGCGACGGCGTGGTCGTCGCGAACGAGGCGGGGTCGCGGATGTCGGACGCGGCAACCCCAGGACCGGAACGGCTCATCGGGAGCGACCGCGAGGACGTCTATTTCATCTACGAGCGGGACACCATCATCGAGGAGCGCGAGAACGGCGGGGTCGATACCGTATACGCCTGGAACGACATCCAGCTCCCGCCGGAGGTCGAGAATCTCGTCGGAGAGGGCACGCGCGTCGGCCTCATGCTCGAAGGGAACGCGATGGGAAACCGCATCGTCACTGGCGAAGCGGCAACGACGGTGATCCCGGGCGAGGGTGATGATCTCGTCGAGATCAGGGCGGGACAGGGCGACGCTGCCGGAGGGGGGGCGACGATCGTCATCCGTCCTGGTGACGGGCACGATACCCTCGTCGGCTTCGGCCCGGCGGACCGGATCGTGCTCCAGGGGATGGCCTTCGCCTCGCAGGAAGCACTCGCCACGCGCATCGGGGCGTTCGGCGACGACACCATCCTCGACCTCGGCGACGGTCAGTCAGTCGTGTTCCGCGGAACTGCCCCCGAGGAAATCGCGCCGCAGCAGATCGAGGCCGAGGCGCCGGGAACCGAAGGCGCCATCGAGCCCACGGGGACGGGCATGGACCCGTTCTGGCGGCCACGTGGCGCGGTTCCGGATGCCTGGATCCATGAGCGGTCGGAGTCGCTGGCGCACTACACCCGGCACGAAGCCGCAGAGGCCGGAGAAATCCTGCGCGGGGGAGCCGGGCCCGACCTCATGATCGCGAGCGATGGGGGCAATACCCTGCGCGGGCTCGGCGGCGACGATCTCCTCATCGGCGGCGCCGGTGACGACCTGCTCGACGGCGGGGAGGGAGACGACCGCCTCGAAGGTGGCAGCGGGGAGAACCGCCTCTTCGGCGGACCCGGCGCGGACGTCTTCGTGATCGCAGGCGGCGCCGCCGATCTCCTGATGGATTTCAGCACCGCGGAGGGCGACACGATCGACCTGTCCGCGTATTCCCGCGCCGCCTACGGCCCTTCGGGCGGGATGGACGCGCTCCGTCTTGCCCCCGGCGGGAACTGGATCGACATCCATTTCGAACCCGCCAACGCTCCATCATCCCGGATTGCAAGGGTGAGGGGTGGAACGGTCGAGGAGGTCGAGGCGGCGCTGACCGGCATCGAATAGGAAACGGCCGCCGGTGGCAGCGTCCCGCCCGTCAGCGGGCCGCGCCTCCGGCGGCACGCCCTGCCGGAGATGCTGCGTCTTGCCGCCGCGCTGCCGGCGTGAGGCTGGCCCCGCCTGCGATGATCAGGATCAGCGCCACCGAATGCGGGGTGTGAAGCTGCGGGCCGACCATCGCCATTCCGTAGATCGCGAACGTGGTGACGAGGAGCCAGACGGCGGTATTGCCCTCAGCCCCGCGGGACCGGAGCGCGCGGGAGAGGGTCGTGAGTGCGATCATGCCGTGCACCACGAGCCCGACCGGCCCGAACATGACCAGAAGCTCGACGGGAAGGCTGTGAAAGCCATGCACGGTCTCGCCGTACTGCGCTTGGTAATAGGCGATGTCGTTGAGGAAGGCGGGATGGGTCCAGAACCCGGCCGCGCCATAGCCGAGGCCCGGCCGGTCGAGCCACTTGTCGATGCCGAACTCCCACAGGATCGTGCGGCCGGTCATCGTCGCGTCCTTGCCGAGAGCATCGAAGAGCGGACCGATCGGGTCGAGGCGGAAGGCGATCAGCACGATGATGCCACCGGCGAGCGCGAGCGTCACGGGGAGCGCCATGATCACCGGCCCGATGCGCGGCAGAAGGACGAGTGTGGCGGCGATGCTCAGCCCGCCCATCGCGAGGGTGAGCACGACCGCGGTCGCCGAGCCCGAGATCGAGACCATCTGCGCCGTGATCGCGAGCCCGGCGAGGAACGCGACGCGCACGGCGAGCCCCTGACCGCGCAGAAGGAGGATCGCGAAGACGGCGGTGACGGTGAAGATCACCGAGCGGTGGCCGAAGGCGTTCTTCGACAGGAAGATGCCCATGAAATGGCCGTTGTCGTTGTATGCCGGGCCGAGCGCGCCGCCGATATTCGCCATCGAGGCCGCCATCAGCACCAGGAGAACCGCCCCCGTGATCCAGAGGAGTTCGCGCGGTCGCAGGCGCATGCCGATGAAGAGCGCGATCAGCGTGGTGATGGTGAGCTGGAGCGTGAAGCGTACCGTCTCGATCGGCAGGTCCGACCAGATCGTCGAGACGAGCGCGAGCGCCGGGAACCCGAGGTAGACGAGATTGCGGAGCAGGAAATCAAGGAAGGGTCGAAACGAAAGGAGGATGCGGAGCGCGAGGTAGCCATAGGCGGCGAGCCACAGGAAACTGTGAATCCCCAGAAACATGAAGGCGTCGGACGAGATCAGGATGACGAAGGCCGCGAAGGTATAATCCGCGGTTGCGATGGCGAGGCGGAGTGCGGCCGGCATGCCTTGATCGGCGCCTCCCGCGGAACCTCCCGCAGAATGGGCCGCAGAATCGGCCATGAGCAGGAAACCCGGTCCTGCCCTCCAGGAAGATCGGCCTGCGGACATCGTGCCTGTCATGTTTCTCCGCCGTTGTCGCAGTTTGCTGATGCAATCACGAGGCGAGTTGATGAAGATTCGCTGTACAGGAGCATTCCGGACTTGTGAAGCGCGTCGCGATCAGCGAGCAATAAGACAGTAATGATCGTTTGACGCTGCTACCTGCACGGAAAGCGGGAATCCCGCCGCCTGCGGGCAGGTACTCGGTCCGGGAGCAGGTGCTTGACGGAGTCACTGGTGGAGGCTGCGCGCCGGCGCGCGCGCATCTATGGCGGTCGCGCCGGCAAGACGGCGCTCGGGCGCGGGATCTCCCATCCCTGCCTGTTCCTGCATCTTCCGAAGTGCGGCGGCACGTCGCTCTCCGAGGCGCTCTACGCCGCGGTGCCGCTTCACCGGCGAGTCGGCGTGATCGACGCGCTCGCGACCCGGCGGGCGGCGGCGATCTGCAGGTTCGGCAAGGACGACGCCTGGCTCTGCCACGACGATCTCGAGGCGGGGGCCGAGACATTTGCCCTTCGCGAGCGTCTTCTCCTCACGCATGCGTGCTGGGGCACGGTGCTCATCCACGGCCATGTGCTCTTCACCGACCGGGTGGAGCAGTATGTCTTGCGCGATTATCGTGTGGTGACGGTGATGCGCGACCCGGTCAGGCGGGCGATCTCGAACTACCGGATGGCGCTCGCCGCCGGGATTGCGCCCGCGGATGTCGATGACTGGCTCGCCTCGCCGATCGGGCGTCAGCACGCGACGGTCGCCCTGCGCTATCTCTCCGGCCGCGCGTCGGTTCCGGAGGCGGAAGCGGAGACGGCGCTTGCCCTCGCCATGCAGCGTCTCGAACGGTTCGCGTTGATCGGATTCCTCGAGGATCTGCCGGGCTTCGTCGATGCCTTCGCCGGGCTGATGGGAACACGGCTCTCGCTCGGAAGGGCGAACGAGGCGCGTGGACCCGCCGTCAGGCTCACGCCGGCGCAGACGGGGCGGATCGAGGCGCTCTGTGCTCCCGATATCGCACTTTATCAGCGGGCAAGGGAGATCTTCGCGTGATGCCGCGCATGACCATGCTCCGGACAGGCGGTCCGGATGCTCTGTCAGTCACTCTGCCGGTCGCCCGCACGGCGGGGAGGAGCGGGCCGCGCGCGGGGCTTCCGGACTTCATAATGATCGGCGCGATGCGGGCCGGAACGACCGCGCTGCATCGTCTGCTCGCCGCGCATCCGCAGGTTGCGATGTCGCGCGAGAAGGAGCCCGACTTCTTCATCGCCGAGCGCAACTTCGACCGGGGCCTGAAATGGTATCGCGGCCTCTTCCCGGAAGAGGGGAGGGTGCGCGGCGAAGCCTCGCCGAACTATGCCAAATGCGACATCTTTCCGGGCGTGCCGCAACGCATCCATGCTCATCTGCCGGATGTCCGGCTGGTCTATGTCGTGCGTGACCCGGTCGATCGTCTCCTGTCACACTACCGCTTTGCCGCCGCGATGGGCCGAAGCGTCGATGCGCAGGCGATCGAACACATGATCATGACGAGCCGGTACGCGCTCCAGCTCGCGCGGTATCGCGATCACTTCGCTCCCGACCGGATCCTCGTCATCGATTTCGATGACCTCTGCACGGACCAGACGGCCGTGCTGCGCAGGGTCGGTGTCTTCGTCGGCATTCCGGATGGATGGAAGGAGAGCATCCGCCGCGCCCGCGCCGCAGACGCAGCAAATTCGGGCGGCGAACTCGTCCGTATCCCACGCTGGTTCTTCCGCTTCAGGAAACTCCGGACGATAAGCGACCTCAGGCGGCGGCTGCCCCCGGAATGGGCGGACCGCATGCGCCGGGCGATCGCAGCGGGACCTGCGCGGGAAGTGCCGGCTCTCGATGCCGACACCATCGCGCGCGCCGCCGATACGCTGAGACCCGATGTCGATGCGTTGCGCGGAATGACCGGGCTCGCATTCGCATCCTGGTCGCTGTGACGGCGATGCAGGAGCATGCCGGCGGGCGTCCGCACGATACCGGCGAGGGGCGCCGGCTCTATCTCGGCGTTGCCGGGGTGGTTGTTTCCCGCGTCGGCGGCGTCTTCGCCGCGCTCGTGCTCAATCTCCTGATGGCGCACCTGATGGGTCCTGAGGAGATGGGCCTCGCGCTGATGGCGATGTCGGCTGCCTCGGTGGGGGCGGTGATCGCCGCGGGCGGGCTCGAGGCCGGAGCCGTGCGCTTTCTCCCCGCCTATCTCGGCATCGGCCGCGAGGCGGCGGCCCGGGCCTACCTGCGCCTGACCGGGCATGGCGTGTGGCTGATCGGCGGCGTCGTGGCGCTCCTTGCCTGGTCGGCCATGTCCGTGTTGCCCGCGTCCCTGCCCGACACCTTCATGCTGGCGGTCTGCGGCGCGATCTTCCTCGGCGTCGTCCGGGTGCAGGCCTCCCACTGCCTCGGGTTCGGCCGGCCGGTTGCCGCGAATCTGCCGGTCCAGTTCCTGCGCCCCGGGTTTCTCATGATCGCGGTCGGCGTCGCCGGTCTCATCGCCCCGCCGCTCACCACGGAGCGGGTGATGGCGCTTTTCGTGCTCACCCTGGTCATGGTCGTGCTCGTGCAGGGAGGGCTCGCGCGAAGCGCCGCACGAAGCCTGCCGCGCGGCCCGAGCGACTGGAGCCCGGCGCGCGAATGGGTCGCGGTCGGCTTCCAGCTCGGCCTCGCCGGCCTCTTCATCGGCTTCGGGCGCGACATCGCGATCCTCTGCGCCGGAACCGTCCTGCCGCCCGAAGACGTGGCGCGGCTCGGGGTCGCACTCAGGATCGCCGGTTTCGTCAAGTTCGGCATGATCGCCGTGAACCAGGCCTTCATGCCGAAGCTCTCCGCGGCGATGGCGCGTGGCGACCGGGTGGCGGTCGATCACGTCATCGCCCTCAGCAATCATCTGAAGCTCTGGCCGATGGTGGTCGCAGTCATCGCCATCCACGTCTTCCGCCAGCCGATCATGGCGGTCTTCGGTCCCGACTTCGTGGCTGCGGCCCCGGCCCTGAGCGTGCTGCTGCTCGAGCCGGTGGCGGCGGCGGTTCTCGGGCCGGGATCGAACGTGATCTCCTTCGGCAGGCGCAAGCATCTTGTGCTCCTGGTTGCGGTGGTGGCCTCGGCTGTGCTCGCGGGCGGCGTGGTCGTGGGTGGATACGCCGGCGGGCTCCTCGGCGTCGCCTGGGGCGTCGTGGCCGCCTGGATGTTCTGGTCCGCCGTCTTCGCCATCCTCGCGCGCGCCGAACTGGGGCGCGGCGTCACGGTCGTCGGCACGCTCCTCGCGGGATTCAGGCGGGCGCCCGTGGCCGGGATGGCGCGCGGGATCGGCGGGAAGGGCGGGGAGCAGCAGGACGAAAGGATCGGACATGCAGGTTGATCCGCGCAGGATCCTCGTCGGGGTGCCGGCCCTCGACGAAGAGGGGGCAATCGCCGCCTGTCTGCGCTCGCTCATCGGCGATGCGGAGGCGATGCGCGACGTCAGCATCGTCGTCGCCGATGGCGGCAGTGGCGACCGGACGCGCGAGGTCGTGCGCGCGCTCGCGCGCGAATGGCCGAACCTCAGGCTGATCGACAATCCCGGGCGGCTGCAGTCGGCGGCGATGAACCGCATCGTCGCGGACACGGCGACGCCGGCACATGAGGTGCTGGTGCGCTGCGACGCGCATTCGGTCTACCCGCCGGGCTACGTGGCCCGGGTGGTCCGGGCGCTCTACGCGCATGATGCGGCGTCGGTCGTCGTGCCGATGGATGCCCACGGCGAGAGCTGCTTCGCGCGTGCGGCCGCCTGGGTGGTCGATACCCCGCTCGGCAACGGCGGCTCGGCCCATCGCGGCGGCAGCAGGTCCGGCTATGTCGATCACGGACATCACGCCGGCATGCGGATCTCCTGGTTCCGGAAGGTCGGTGGCTACGATCCTGAATTCAGCCACAACGAGGACGCCGAACTCGACCATCGCCTGACGTCCGCCGGCGGCCGGATCTGGCTCGAGAGCGGAGCGCGTGTGGACTACCGGATGCGCGACACGATGCGCGGCCTCGTGCGCCAGTACTGGCGGTACGGGCGGGGCAGGGCGCGGACGATCAGGAAGCACCGGATGCGCCCGCGCCTCCGGCAGATGCTGCCGGTGTGGAATCTCGTCTTCCTGATTGCGTGCCTCGCGCTTGCGCCGGTCTTCCCTGTCGCTCTTGCCGGTCCGGCCGCCTACGCCACGGCGCTGGCGGCGGCTGGTATCGTGGCCGCGGCGTCCATGCGCTCGGCTTGCGGCCTGCTGGCCGGAGCGGCGCTCGCCGCGATGCATCTGCCCTGGGGGGCAGGGTTCCTGGCCGGAATCGTGCTCGGTGCCCTCGATACGAAAAAGCGGATCCGGAGGGGAAGAAGGCTCGGACGGGGAGTCGCGCAATGATACCGCGATCAATCGACGTCGTGGTCTGCACGTTCCGGCGGCCGCATGTGGTCGAGACGCTGGGCTCGCTCGATGCGCAGGACCTGCCGCCGGGGACGGACATGCGGATCCTGGTCGTGGACAACGACACGGTGCCCGTGGCCGGGCCGGCGATCCTCGAGAAGGCGAGGCACATGCGCTTTCCGGTGATCTACCGGCATGCGCCGGCCTCGAACATCTCTCTGGCGCGGAATGCCGGGCTCGACGCTTCCGATGCATCCCTCGTCGCCTTCACCGATGACGACTGCCTCGCCGACCGGCGCTGGCTCGCGTCGCTGCTGGCCGCGCTCGAGGCGAGCGGTGCCGCAGCGGTGTTCGGCCCGTCCCGGGCCGTTTACGATGCCACCGCGCCGGAATGGATGCGGGAGCAGGACCATCATTCCAACCTGCCGGTGCGCCGTGGCGGCGAGGTCTGGACCGGGCACACCTGTAACGCTCTCCTCCGCTGGGCGGGTACACCCTGGGAGCATGAGCGGTTCGACCTCGCGCGCGGACGGTCGGGCGGGGAGGATACCGAATTCTTCTTCAGGCTGCACCGGTTCGGCGCGCGGTTCGAGATCGCCGAGGATGCCGTGGTCTACGAGCCGGTCACGAAGGAGCGGCAGAACCTCGCATGGCTGCGCCGGCGCAAGTTCCGGATGGGGCAGAGCCATGCGTCATCCGCGGAAGGGGTGGCGGCGCGGGCGGCGCTCGCGGCGACCGCCGGCACGAAGGCGGCTTACTGTCATCTGCGTGCGGCGGTCCTTGCCGATGCCGGGGCGCGCGCCTTCTGGCAGTTGCGCGGCGCCCTGCACGCGGGCGTCGTCGCGGGATGTCTGTCGCGCCGGAGCCTCACGATCTACGGATCATGACGCCGGTGGACCCCGGACCGCCCGGGGGTCGGGAAGCCGCCGGCGCCGCGGACCACGCCGGCAGCGGGGATCACGAGGCGGGCACGAACTCGAGCCGCTTGACGTCGATCACCGGAGACGTGCCAAGGCCGGGAAGGCCGCCCGGGCCGAAACCGCCGGCGCCCGTCGCCGCGGTTGTGCCCGCCACCTGCCAGGCGGGAGCCTCGCCTCGTTCAGGATAGACGCGTGCCTTGACGGACGAACCCACGATCGAGACGTCGAGCCAGCACCAGGATCCGTGCTGCCAGTCCGAGGACTCGCTCGCGATGACCGTGGAGGTCGATCCGCTGCCGGTATAGTCGCGGATCTCGATCTTTGCTTCGTCGTCCGTGTAGAGGTCGATGCGCGTTCCGTGGAAATCATTCCCGTCCACCCGTACCCGGGCGCCGAAGCAGAAGCGGCGGTCGGGCGATTCGGGCAGCGCGGCGCCGAGGACCCGGAAGAGACAGCGGTAGACGCCATCGCCCCCCGCCTTGCTCCAGTCCCCATGCACGGGTGCGTCCGGTGGCGTCTGAAGCCTGCCGAAGGCGTTCGATTTGAGATTCCAGCCCTGATACTCGATCGGATGGACGAAGCTCAGTTCGAAGAGGGCCGCTTTCGATGCAAACTCCGATGCCGCGGCGACCGGAACGGGTGCGTCGGGCTCTCCGGGACCGCCCGGCTTGCTCCCCGCCGGTGGCTGGTATCCGATCTCCAGCCTGTAGTTCAGCGGCGGCTGCCCCGCCGCGCCGGGCATGGTCAGGCCGAGGGTCGCCCCTCCGATGAGCGTGGCCGTCTCGATCCTGTAGGTCCCGGCTTCCGGATCGTAGTGGAATGCCGGCCCCGGCCGGAGGACGAAGCTGCTGGCGTGTTTGGACAAGAACCCTCTCCTTGATCGGCGCTGCACGACCGGTGTGCCCGCGGGCGCCCGCCATGGGCGGCCTCGGGACCTCGTGCCGGCCGGGCAGCGTTCTCGTGAACAGACCGCGCGTCCGGACGAACAGGGCAGGGGGCGCCTGCGGGAGTTCCCGGGTGATGCGCGTCCGGCGGCCCATGCGAGGCAGCATGAACTGCCGCGCGCAGGAAGAGCTGCCAGACGCCGCGACCGTACATGCGTTCGCCCCACCGCGGAACATCCGTTCGTCCCGCGCGCGCTCCTCACGCACGGGACGCAACGGAAGGATGGCCCCGGCAGCCCGCATTTTCCGGGCCTGCCGGACCCCGCGCCTCTTGATCCCGGACCTCCGGCAGTCCAGCTTCAGCCGGCACTGGAGCCCCTTATATGACCCAGCCTGACAGCCACGACCTGCACCGGCCGCTGCCGCGCGCCCTCGTCGCCCTCGTCCTCTTCATGACCGGAACCGAACTCGTGCTTCAGGCCGCCGATCTCGGCATCGTTGGCGACGGCATGCTGCGGTACAGGGTCTACGTCACCGGCGCCTTCCGGGCATCGCTCTTCCACGGGGCCGAGCCTCTTTTCGCGCTCCAGCCGATCACGATGTTCGTGAGCCACGCCCTCCTCCATGGCGGGCTGCTCCACCTCGCGATGAACGCGGCGATCCTGCTCGGCCTGGGCCGGATGATCGGCGTACGTTACGGCGACGGTACGGTGCTGCCGCTCTTCCTGCTCTCGGCGATCGCGGGCGGGCTTGCCTTCGCGCTCATCAACGAATCCGACATTCCGATGGTCGGTGCCTCGGGTGCGGTCTTCGGCTTCCTCGGCGTCTGGACCGCCTGGGACTGGTATCGCCACCGCGCGTACGGGATCTCGCCGCGGCCGGTGGCGATGCGGGCGCTCGGCCTCCTCCTCATCAATGCGATCTTCTATTTCGGATTCGACGGCATGATCGCTTGGGAGGCACATATCGGCGGCTACCTCGCCGGGCTCGGCTTCGGGGCCTGGCTCGAACGCTCCATCGCCCGCAGGATCGTTCGCGCTGAACGGCGCGCCCGTGCCGCGGCCCGCCGCGATCGCGACTCGCGGCTCTGAAGGCATGCCGGGAAACCACGGAAATCGTGAAACCTTTCCTTGCCTCTCGAGCCGCTGCTCGGGTGGGGACTACCTGCGGGCCGTATTCTGAAACCGATCAATGTGAAAGGAAGAGTATGACTTCTTCGGAAATCAGACGGTGGATCGTGTCCATGTCTGCCGTAAACACAATGATCTCTATTGCTGTTGGGGTGTGGCTGTCCTTGGCGGATTATCGACTTAAGTTACTTAATGAAACCAAGACAGCATACAGCGCAGAGGTACAAAATGATATTGCACTCGTGTCTAAGTTTTCTTAGACTCTGCCTCAAAAGTCCCTGTAGTGAGCGCTTCTGCGGACCATG